>JASHTQ010000248.1 GCA_030040475.1 Streptosporangiaceae bacterium | reverse complement strand
GGGAAGACCACATCCGCGGTCTGGCTGGCGCACGTTTTCGCGCAGGCCGGGAACAGCGTACTGCTGGTGGATGCCGACCCCTCCGGCAGCGCTCTGGAGTGGTCGGACCTGGCCGCGATGTTCCCCGGGCTGGCTCCGCCGCAGGCGGCCTTCCCGTTCCGCATCGTCGCCCTGCCGTCCCGCGAGCTGCACCGCCGCCTGCCCGAGATCGCCATCGACGACGACGTGGTGATCATCGACACGCCGCAGCTCGAGGACCACGCGAGCATCGCCAGGTCCGCGCTGCGGTACGTGGACGAGGTGCTGATCCCGTGCGCGCCGAGCCCGATCGAGATCAACCGCACCACGCCGGTGCGGGACGAGATCGCCGAGGTGCGGGCGGTGCGGGAGAAACCGGCGCGTTCGGCGGTGCTGCTGAATCGGTGCATCACGCGGGCGCACTCGACCGTCGACGCCCGGGAGGCGCTCAGCGACCTCGGCTACGACGTGCTGAACACCGCGGTGCCGCGGCGCGAGATCTATGCGCAGAGCTTCGGCATGCCGATCAAGCAGACCGGTCTCGAGGTCTGGCGGCAGGTCGCGCGCGACCTTGTCGACCGGTGCGCGCCGCTGTGCTCGGTGCGGTCGTCGTGAGCACGCAGCGGGAGCAGCGCAAGGCGGGGATGGCCGCGGCCGCGGCCCGGCGCGCCGAGCCCGGCGCACGGCCGGCCGGGCGGACCGCGATCAGGTCCGACCCGATCCGGATCACCCTCGATCTCAGCCCCGAGCTGTACCGGCAGCTGACCGAGTGGGCGCACGCGGCGGCGGTCACGCTCGGCGTGCCGCGGGTGCCGCTGGCCGAGGCGGTGCGGGCGATGATCCGGGTCGCGGCCGACGACCCCGACTCCGTGCTGGACCGGCTGCGCCGCGACCGCGACGCCTGACTGCGCGGCTAGGTGGCGCGGGCGGCGCGGGCTCGGACGCGGAAGCGGTCCCTGGCGTCGAGGATGGACTTGCGCAGCCGGACGGCGGACGGGGTGACCTCGACGCACTCGTCGTCGGCGCAGAACTCCAGCGCCTGCTCCAGGCTGAGCAGGCGGGGCGGGACCAGCCGCTCGAGCTCTTCCCCGGTGGACTGGCGCACGTTGGTGACCTTGCGCTCGCGGGTGATGTTCACGTCCATGTCATCCGGCCTGGAGTTCTCCCCCACGATCATGCCCTCGTACACCTCGGTGCCGGGCGAGATGAACAGCGACCCGCGCTCCTGCAGGTTGAACATCGCGTAGGCGGCCGCGGCACCAGGCCGGTCGGCGACCAGCGAGCCGGTCGCCCGGCCGCGCATCGCGCCGGACCACGGCTCGTAACCCTCGAACACGTGGTGCATGATGCCGGTGCCGCGGGTCTCGGTGAGGAACTGGGTCCGGAACCCGATCAGGCCTCTCGCGGGGACGACGAACTCGAGCCTGACCCAGCCGGTGCCGTGGTTGGTCATCGACTCCATCCGGCCGCGCCGCACGGAGATCAGCGAGGTGACGGCGCCCAGGTAGTCCTCGGGCACGTCGACGGACAGCCGCTCCACCGGCTCGAAGACCTTGCCGTCTAGCTCGCGGGTGACGGCGGCGGGCCGCCCGACGGTCAGCTCGTAGCCCTCCCTGCGCATGGTCTCGACGAGAACCGCCAGGGCGAGCTCGCCGCGACCGCGGACCTCCCAGGTGTCGGGGCGCTCGGTGGGCAGCACGGCCAGCGAGACGTTGCCGACAAGCTCGCGGTCCAGGCGGTCCTTGACCAGGCGGGCGGTGACCTTGGTGGCGCCACTGTGGCCGGCACTGTGGCCGGCACTGTGGCCGACGCCCTGCCCGGCAAGCGGCGAGGTGTTCACGCCGATCGTCATCGAGATCGCGGGCTCGTCCACGGTGATCAGCGGCAGCGGCCTCGGGTCGTCCACGTCGGCCAGGGTTTCCCCGATCATGATGTCCGGGATGCCGGCGATGGCCACGATGTCACCGGGACCCGCCGAGTCGGCCTGCACCCGTTCCAGTGCCTCGGTCCGGTACAGCTCGGAGATCTTGACCCGCTCGATCGACCCGTCCCGGCGGCACCAGGCCGCCTGCTGGCCGCGCGACATGACGCCGTTGCGGATCCGGCACAGCGCGATCCGGCCCAGGTAGGAGCTGGCGTCGAGGTTGGTGACGTGGGCCTGCAGCGGCGCCTGCGGATCGTAGACCGGCGGCGGGACCGCGGCCCGCAGCGTCTCGAACAGCGGCTCGAGGTCCTGGGAGTCCGGCATCTGGCCGTCCTGCGGCCTTACCAGGCTGGCCCGCCCCGCTCGCGCGGAGGCGTACACGATCGGGAACTCGATCTGCTCCTCGCTCGCGTCCAGGTCGATGAACAGCTCGTAGCAGGCGTCGACCACCTCGGCGATCCGCGCGTCGGGCCGGTCCACCTTGTTGACCACCAGGATCACCGGCAGGTGCGCGGCCAGCGTCTTGCGCAGCACGAACCTGGTCTGCGGCAGCGGCCCCTCGCTCGCGTCGACGAGCAGCAGCACGCCGTCCACCATGGACAGGCCGCGCTCCACCTCGCCGCCGAAGTCCGCGTGCCCGGGCGTGTCCACGATGTTGATGGTCAGCCCGCCGTGGCGCACCGCGGTGTTCTTGGCCAGGATCGTGATGCCCTTCTCCCGCTCCAGGTCGCCGGAGTCGAGCACCCGCTCGGCCACGTTGGCGTTCGCGCGGAACGCGCCGGACTGCCAGAGCATGGCGTCAACCAGCGTGGTCTTGCCGTGGTCCACGTGCGCGACGATCGCGACGTTGCGCAGGTCATCGCGGGTCGCCAGGGTAACGGGCATGCTCAAGTCTTCGTCTTCTGTGTCGGGATGCGGCGCTCCGGATCCGGGGCCGCCCCCTAGTTTATTTGACCGCCCGACCTGTGTTGGCCGGCCCCTGGCGAGCCGCGGCCTAGCGCTCCTGGAGGACGGCCAGGATGTTGCCCGCGGGGTCCTTGAACCAGGCGATGTAGGGGCCGCCGGCCCGGTTGATGCCCTTGTCGTCCTGGCCCATGCCCTCGTAGCGCTCGAACTGCACGCCGCGGCTGACCAGTTCGTCGACGGCCGCGTCGATGTCGTCGACCGGGAAGTTGAGGATCGTGTACGTCGCGGGGACGTGGTCGGCCTTCGGGTAGACCAGCGTGTCGCGGTCGCCGACCAGGTGCAGCGTGAGCAGCCCGTACTGCTCTGAGGTGGTCAGGCCGAGCGTCTCGCCGTAGAACTTCTGTGCCGCCTGGATGTCATCGACGGCGAACCCGCTGAACGCCTTGGTGTTGCCGAACATGGCATGCTCCTTGGTGTGAGGCTCCTGCACAGGGTAGACGTGCCCGCGGCCGGAAACCCATCGGGCCGTTCGGCTTCGGGCGGCCGCGCGTGACCGACGCGGGTTCCGGCCGGCCGCAGGCCGCCAAGCTCGGGCTCAAGCCCGGGCAGCGTGTGGCGCTGTGCGACCCGCCGCCCGGCTGGGCGCTGGCCGACCCGCCGGCCGGGCTGCTTGACGCGGAGCCGGGGGGTCCGGCCGACCTCATCATCGCGTTCTTCACCGCCGCGGGGGAGATCGCCGAGCGGCTCGACGGCCTCGCCAGGCGGATCTACCCGGCCGGGGCGCTGTGGGCCGCCTGGCCGCGGCGGGCCGGCGGCCACAGCAGCGACATCACCGATGAGGTCATCCGCGAGCGCGCGCTGCCGATCGGGCTCGTCGACGTCAAGGTCGCCGCCATCGACCCGGACTGGTCCGGCCTTCGCCTGGTCTGGCGGCGGGACAGGCGCCGCTGAGCCTTCGTGGCGTATCGCCCGGGCGGCGGGCCGGGGACGTGATCCGGTCGCGTGATCCGCGGTGCAGGCGCACCGGCTGAGTCCTTTGCCCTGCGCCAGCGGCCGCCTACCATCGTCGGCATGGGTTTTTATTGACGCTGAGGGCCTGTGCTCGCCGCGCTCGCGGTCGAGCTGGCCGACGAGCTTGTCGACGGTGTCAAGGGCGCGGCGCTGCCGTTCATCCGGCATGACCTCAGGCTGAGTTACGGCCAGGTCGGGCTGCTCGCCTCGCTGCCGTTGCTGGTAGGCGGGGCTCTGGAGCTGCCGCTCGGGATCCTGGCCGGCAACGCGCGCCGCCGCCGGCAGGTGGTGATCGGCGGCGGCGTCCTGTTCGTCCTTTCGCTGCTCGCGGTCGCCTCGGCCCGGTCGTTCGTCGTCCTGCTTTGCGCCTTCGTGGCCTTCTACCCGTTTTCCGGCGGCTACGTTTCGCTGACGCAGGCCGAGTTGACGGATGCCTGGCCGGGCTAGCGAGCGGGCGGCTGGCGGCTGGGCGCGCGAGGTGGTCGCGGCGCTGGCGATCGCGGTCCGGCTCGGCGCCGGGCTCGGCGGGGACGCGGCGCTCGTCGTCATGCTCGAGCGGGCCAGCGACGTCGCCGTGCTGCGCGGCACCGCGGCGGCGGCCGGGCTGCTTTACCCGGCGTTCCTGCTGGTCCCCGGGACCGCGGCCAAGCTGGTGATCCTTGCCGCGCTCAGCGCGGCGACGGCACCGTGGTATCCGCTGCTGCAGGCGCGGCTCTACGGGCGGCTGCCGGGGCGGGGTTCGGTGGCGGTCGCGCTGGGCACCGTCGCGGGGCTGGCCGGAGGGCTCGGGCCGCTCGCCGTGGGAGTCGCGGCACAGCGGTTCTGGCTGCCCTGGGCGCTGGCCGGGCTGGCGATCGTGCCGGCCGCCGTCCTGGCCGGCTGCGTCGCGACCGGAGCCACGACGCGATCCACGCACGAGCGGGGCGGTGATACCACGGATCGTTCGGGATAAAAGGTGTTTATACGGCCTCAGCGGGAGGCAAAGGGTTGCCTGGAACCGGGCTGCTAGCTGCGGGAATAGGTGGGGGCGTGAGGCGTTGACCATAGCGTGGAGGGGTTTTGCTTGTGGTTAGAGCTATCTCTTCCGGTATCCCGCCCGACTAGTTTCCGGTGTCGATCATGAAAGGTTTCCCTGTGCTTCCCGGATCCGGCGAGAGGGTCGGCGAGGCCGCCAGGGCGGTGGCCAGGCGCCAGGTCGAGCAGCTCACGCTGGTGCGCCGCCGGGCGCAGCCGAACGCGGTGTACATCGCCCGGCTGACCGCCACGGCGGTGTTCGCGTACCTGCTCGCGCTGCAGTTGCCCGGCGCCTCGTCCCGCGACGTGCTTGCGCCGCTGACCGCGCTGCTCGTCGTCCAGGCGACGCTTTATCACACGATCCGCAGCGCGGTTCAGCGCGTGGTGGGGGTCGCCGCCGGGGTGACGGCGGCGGTCGTGGTCGCCGCGTACGTGCCGTTCAGCTGGTGGGTGCTCGGGCTGCTTATCGCGGCCACCTTGGCGCTCGGCATGCTGCTGCGGCTGCGCGAGGACATCCTCGAGGTACCGATCAGCGCGATGCTGATCTTTTCTGTGGACTCGCACGCCGCGGCGACCAGCCGGGTCACCGAGACGCTGGTCGGCGCGGCGGCCGGGCTTGCGGCCGGGCTGCTGTTCGCGCCGCTGCGGGTGCAGCCGGCCAAGGACGCCGTCGGGGAGCTGAGCCGGCAGATGGCCGACCTGCTCGGCCAGATGGCGGCAGGGCTGGCCGACGCGCCCGATCCGAAGCGCGCGGCGGAGTGGCTGGAACGCACGCGGTCGCTGCGCGGCGAGATCGAGCGGGTGGACGACGCGCTGGCGCAGGCCGAGGAGAGCGTCCGGCTGAACCCCAGGCGGCTGAGGCTTCCCGATCCGGCGGCCGGGCTGCGCGAGGGCGTCAACACGCTGGAACGGGCCGCCACGGACATGCGGGTGCTCGCCCGCTCGGTGGCCGACAGCGCGCGGATCGACAGCGAGGACAGCCCGGTCCAGGAGGCGGAGACCCGGTCCAGGCTGGCCGCGGTGCTGACCGAGCTGTCCGCCGCGGTGCGGGCCTACGGGCAGCTCATCGAGGCCGACCCCACGCTGACCGAGGCGACGCCCGAGCCGATCGAGGCCGAGCTCACCGGGCACCTGGCCGAGGCGCACCGGCAGCAGGACCGGCTCGCCGACCTGCTGCGCACCGACCCGGCCGAGCGGCCGGAGGGGTGGCCGCTGCGCGGCGAGATCCTCGCCCACGTCGACCGGCTGCGCAACGAGCTGCAGCCGCGGCCGCTGGCCGAGGCGGAGCAGGCCC
>JASHTQ010000247.1 GCA_030040475.1 Streptosporangiaceae bacterium | reverse complement strand
GAACCGGTGTTCCCGGCGGCGGTGTCCCGTCCAAGCGTGCCCAGGCACCCGCGAGTCCAGCAGTAGCCGCCAACGGGACCGGGGCCAGCCACGCCGCCGAGGACGCCGTGGACCCCGTCGACACCCAGGATGCCCGAATCCAAGAGGAAGAGCCGCTGGCCGCGGAATCCGGCGCGCCCGTGCTGGCCGGACCCGTGCTGGCCGGATCCGTGCGGACCCTCATCCTCGGCATCGACTACGACGGGCGGATCGTCCAGCACGACAGGATCGCGCCGCAGATCCTGGCCCGCGAGCCCGAGGAACTGCTCGGCGCCCAGCTCAGCGACCTGACCGTGGGCACGCAGAACGGAGCACGGCAGGCCGACGGAGTGGCCGCGGTCAGCGGGCTGCTCGAGGCGATCAGGTCCGACCGCGAGGGCAGCGCGATGCTGACCATCGACACCCGGGACGGGGTGGCGGCCGAGGCGGTGGTGACCGTCCATCCGATGCGCGCGGGCGGTACCAACCTGGCCGCGCTCGCGCTGGTGCGCATCCCGGCGCCGAGGGCGGAGCGGTTCGTCGACCCCGCCGTCATGCGCAAGCAGATGCTCGACGACACCTTCACCAGGATCGGCGACACGCTCGACATCGAGCAGCTGGCGAGCGAGCTGCTCGCCGCGCTCGTCCCGCACTTCTGCAACGCCGCCGACCTGCTGCTGCTCGAGAGCCTGGCCGGCGACGACGAGCTGCCCTCGAGCGGTCCGGAGGGGTCGCTGCCGCTGCGGCGGATCGCGCTGCTGCACGACAGGAAGGACCCCGCCTGGGAGGCGGCGTTCCCGACCGGCGAGATCCTGCGCTACCCGGCGAACACGCCGTACTACCGGTGCATGGACACCGGCGCGCCGGTGCTCGAGGCGACGATCAGCGAGAAGCAGGCCAGCCAGATCGCCAAGGCGTGGCGGCGCAGGCCGGTCGCCAAGCTGCTGTCCGGCGCCTCCATGCTGATGCTTCCGCTGGTCGCGCGCGGCACCATGCTCGGCTTCTTCGCCTGCGCCAGGCAGGAGGGGTACCGCCGGTTCGACGCGTACGACATCGAGGTCGGCATGGACTTCGCGTCGCGTGCCGCCATGTTCATCGACAACGCCCGCCGCTACAGCAGGGAACACGCGACCGCGCTGACCCTGCAGCGCAGCATGCTGCCGACCGGCCTGTCCGCGCCGTCCTCGGTCGAGGTCAGGCACCGCTACCTGCCGGGCAGCAAGCTCATCGAGGTGGGCGGCGACTGGTATGAGTCGATCGCGCTGCCCGGCGCCCGGGTCGCGCTCGTGGTCGGCGACGTGGCCGGGCACGGCGTGCGCGCCGCGGTCACGATGGGGCGGCTGCGCACCGCCATCCACACGCTCGCCATGCTCGAGCTGCCGCCCGCCGAGTCGCTGCAGCAGCTCGACGAGCTCATGCACACCCTCGGCGAGCGCGAGCCGCACTTCGCCACCTGCGCCTACGCGATCTTCGACGCGGTCAGCGGCATATGCGAGGTCGCGGTGGCCGGGCACCTGCCGCCGCTGCTCGTGCACCCGGACGGCAGCAACGAGCTGCTCGACGTGCCGCCGTCGCCGCCGCTGGGCATCGGCGACGGCGAGGTGGAGAGCCGGCAGTTCACGGTCGAGGACGGCAGCCTGTTCGTGCTGTACACGGACGGGCTGGTGGAGAACAAGGGCCGGGACATCAGCGACGGGCTGGCCAGGCTGCGCGGCATCTTCGGGCCGGGCTCGCCGGACCGGCAGCTCGAGGACCTGTGCAAGGCCACCCTGGACGGGGTCTACTCCGACCACCAGCGCGACGACATCGCCGTGCTCATCGCCAGGCTGCGGCGGCTGCCCGCGGACAACTACGCCACCTGGACGCTCGCGCCGAGGCTGACCTCGGTGAAGCAGGCGCGTTCTGTCATCGCCGAGCCGCTGCAGCGCTGGGGGCTCGAGGACCTGATCCCGACCACCGAGCTGCTGGTGTCCGAGCTCGTCACCAACGCGGTCAGGTACTCGCGCGGCGAGGTGACGTTGCGGCTCGTCAACGAGAAGGCGCTGGTCTGCGAGGTGCTGGACAACTCGGCCGCGCTGCCGAGGCTCCGCCAGGCGGGCAACGACGACGAGAACGGCCGCGGGCTGCAGGTCGTCAGGCAGCTGGCCAAGCGGTGGGGCGCGCGCCGCACCGCGACCGGCAAGGTCGTCTGGTGCGAGCAGCAGCTGCCGGGGTCCGCGTTCGCGGACGCGGACCTGGCGCCGCTCCCCTACCACTGACCGCCCGGCGCCAGGACCCCGCGATTACTCCACCGTCACGCTCTTGGCCAGGTTGCGGGGCTTGTCGATGTCGCGGCCCAGCTTGGCGGCGGTGTGGTAGGCCAGCAGCTGCAGCGGCACGTTGAACAGCAGCGGGTCGAGCTCGGGCTCGCCGCGCGGGACCCTGATGACCGCGTCGGCGAGGTCGGCGGGCAGGTCGGCGTTGGTCACCGCGATGACCGGGCCGCCGCGGGCCCTGATCTGCTCGATCGTGGAGATGTTCTTGGTCAGCAGCTCGTCGGCGGGGACGATGACCACGCTGGGCATCAGCGGGTTGATCAGCGCGAGCGGGCCGTGCTTCAGCTCGGCCGCCTGGTAGGCCTCGGCGTGCACGTAGGAGACCTCCTTGAGCTTCTGCGCGCCCTCGCGCGCCACCGGCCAGCCGCGGACCCGGCCGATGAAGAACATGTGCTCGGCGCCGGCGAACCTGCGGGCCACCTCGGCGATCTGCTCTTCACTGGCCAGGATCTCCTCGATCTGGTCGGGCAGCGCGCGCAGGCCGGCCACGATCCGCTGGCCGGAGGCCGCGGACATGTCGCGGACCCGGCCGAGCAGCACGGCGAGCATGGCGAACGTGGTCGCCATGTTGGTCAGGGTCTTGGTGGCCACCACCGCGATCTCCGGGCCCGCGTGCAGGAACACCCCGTGGCCGCACTCCCGGCCGATCGCGCTGCCCACCACGTTGACCGTGCCGATCACCTGTCCGCCCTTGCGCCGCAGCTCCTGGACGGCCATCAGCGTGTCGATCGTCTCGCCGGACTGGCTGACCGCCACGTACAGCGTGTCCGGGTCGACCACAGGGTTGCGGTACCTGAACTCGGACGCGGGCTCGGCGTCGGAGGGGATGCGGGCCAGCTCCTCGACCAGCACCGCGCCCATCTGGCCGGCGTAGTAGGCCGAGCCGCAGCCGAGGAACTTCACCTGCCTGATAGCGCGGAGCTCGCGCGCGTCCAGGTTGATCCCGCCCAGCTTCGCGG
>JASHTQ010000246.1 GCA_030040475.1 Streptosporangiaceae bacterium | reverse complement strand
CCCTGCGCGGCATGTGGGCCGCGCGCAGCCCCGACGGCTGGGCCAGGCTGAGGGGGCCGCATTTTGGGATCTGGGCCATATCTCGGGCTCTGGACACGACCGTCATCTGCCGGCCATTCGCATCATCCACCTCACAGGGACCACCAGTCACTGAGCGCGATGCCGTGAGCGGGGCTCGTGACGCACAAGCCCCTTCTTGCGGGGCCTGTGACCCACAAGCCCCGTTACCGGCAGGCAAATCCATCGTGATCATCACGAGACGCGGGCCAGAACCAACTGAAGCCGTCATAGCCATTCGCGGACGACGTGGACGTGCAAGATCACGTAATCGCCGTCAGCGAAGACCCGTTTGATCTCACAGTGGCTGCGCGGGTAGGCGGTGCGCATCCGGTCGATGAACTCCCGCAGCCCCTCGGCGGCATCGGCGGCGTCATGGCGGTGCCGGATCAGCACCGGGGCGAGAAACTGCGCGGCCGCGGCGAAATCGCGGCGGTTGACGGCGTGCTCGTAGAAGGCGGGCACCGTGCGCGTGCTGGCCCGGGGACCGGTCATCGTGGCGTGTCCCTCCCCGCGTTTCGATCGGGTCTGCGGCGGTGTGCCGTCGCCGCGGTGGCGCGCGTGCTCGCCGACCCGGCCCGGGTCCGGCTGCTGCTGGCGCTTGGGGAGAACCGTCAGCTGGCCGCGGGCGAGCTTGCCGCCCTCGCCGGGCTCAGCCCGTCGGCGGCGAGCTTTCACCTCGCCCGGCTGGTCGAGGCCTGCTTCCTGGAGGTTCACCAGCGCGGCAAGCACCGGTACTTCGAGATCGCCGATCCGGAGGTCCCCCGGGCAGTCGAGGCGCTGGCGGTGCTGGCGCCCCCCGCTCCCGTGCGGTCGCTGCGCCAGTCCCAGGCGGGCCAGGCAGTCCGCTTTGCCAGGATCTGCGATGGTCACCTAAGTGATTTCGGACGGGCAGGGTTATTACGGCCGACGGCGTATCGGGAAACGCGATACCGCGGTCCTGCGTCGTATTGGCATGAGTTCCAGCACGCCGTTCCGCCGCCACGCCGGCCGTGCCATCGCCGGCGTCTTTGCGGTGGCGCTCGTCATCGTCACCGTCGCCGCGCTCGCCGGATGCGGCACGACCGCCAGAACCGGCGCCAGATCCGCGTCCAGGACCGCGACCGCGCTGCCCCTCGCGAGCCGCACCGCCGACCAACTCGGACTGCGCGACTCGTTCCTGACGGTGACCGTCACACCGCAGGTGCTGAAGGATTACAATCCCCCGTCCGTCTGGGTGGTCCGCTACCAGGTGTTTACACTCCAGCTTCGGTCCCTGAGCGGCGGCCGGGTGATCCGGACCCTGCTGCGCAGCCTGGGCGCGATCAGCGCGGCCCCGGCGCCTGACGGCACGATCATCGCGGTGGAGAACTACGGCTGCCGGTCACAGGTGCTGCGGATCGACCCGGCCACCGGGCACGCCGCCATGATCAGGGTGCTGCCGCAGTACGCCGATGACGCGACGGTGAGCCCAGACGGGCAGTTCCTCGCGTACCTGACCTATCCGGCAGCACAGGCCTGCACCCCGGTGCGGCAGCCGCAGCGTCCGGTGCGGACCGTCATCAACCCTGGCGGCCCGGAACAGTTCAACCCCAACGTGGTCGCGGTCGTCAATCTCGCGACCGGGGCAACCGTCAGGGCAGCGACGCGCAACCCGGGCAACCCGCCGTTCGGCCTGGCGTGGGACCCGGACGGGACCATGATCGCCACGGTCGACTCGGCGGACAACTCGATCGCGCTGCTGTCCGCCGCGCACCCGGACTTCTCGACGGCGCGGCGGGTCGACCCGCCGCGCGGCTGCGGTTTCGTGACATCGACCTGGACCAGGTCGGGCCTGGTCGCCGTCGAAGGCTGCGGCAAGCAGAACGTCGACCTGTCGCCAGGCAAGCTCGTCCAGATCTCCCCATCAGGGCAGCCGAGTGCCACATGGCGGCTGGCCGCGTGCATCGACGGTGTGACGGTGCTCACAGACCCGGCGGCCGAGCACGTCCTTGTCGAGGAAAACCTGGGCTATGGCAACGGGCGGCCGTGCGGAGTGCCCAAGCCGGGCGGATACGAGATCAGGATCGCCCAAGTACGGGGCGACCGCCTGCAAACCGTCGCTACCTGGCCGACCGGACCGGTCCAGCTCATGCTCACCGGCTGGTAGCGAACTAGTTGAGCCGCACCGCTCGACGAGATCTTCACCGTCTGACTGCGGCGCTTTCGCCCACACTCCAGTCGTTTTGCGTGCTGGAGACAAGCACCACCATTCGTTCGGGCGGGTTGGCGGTTGGTCAGCTGCGGGAGTACTTGAGGGCGGCCAGCGGGGCGAAGACCAGCACGAAGCCGAGTGACCACAGCAGCGAGCCGGTGACCGTGTAGGCGGTGGAGTGGCCGATCAGGAGCTCGGCCGGGTGGCCCTGGGACAGCGAGCGGACCGCGTCGACCATGTACGTGACCGGCTGGTGGCTGGCGAAGGCCTGGAGCCAGCCCGGCATGGACGATACCGGGATGTAGGCGCTGGACACGAACGTGAACGGGAAGACGAGCAGCGCCATGCCCTGCGCGGCTTGCGGCGTCCCGGCCATCAGGCCGAGCGTGATGAACAGCCACTCGAAGGCGAAGCCGAAGACCACGCACAGGCCGAAGGCGGCCAGCGAGTCCAGCACCGGCCCGTGGATGCGGAAGCCGACCGCGAACCCGATGGCGGCGGTCACGATCAGGCCCCAGGTGTTCCAGGCGGTGTCCGCGATCGCGCGGCCGGTCAGGAAGCAGACCCGGGGGACGGGCAGCGAGCGCAGCCGGTCCACGAACCCCTGCTGCAGGTCCTCGGCTGCCCCGGTTGCCGCGTTCATCCCGGTGAACAGGACGCCGGTGGTGATGAACCCGGGCACGAGGAAGTCCACGTACGGGATGCCGCCCTTGATCGGGATGGCACCGCCGAAGACGTACCGGAAGATCAGCAGGAACATCGCGCCCTGGATGGTGCCGAGCACGATGAGCTGCGGGGTGCGCAGGTAGCGCAGCAGGGAACGGTAGGTGATCTGAAGCGTGCTGGGGCCGAGCCGGGTCGTCCTGGTGGCGGGCGCGGCAGCGATGACAGCCATGTGGTTTCTCTCTTTCCGGGGTTCAGCGGCCAGATGCGGCGGCGGCGGCTTCGGGCTGGCCGGTCAGGGCCAGGAAGACCTCGTCGAGCCTGGGCTGGCGCAGCGCGATGTCCTCGACCTCGACGCCGGCCTCCTCGACCGCGCGCAGCGCCTCCATCAGCACCCGGCCGCCGCCCTCGACGGTGACGCCGACCTGGCGGGTGCCCCGGTCGATCCGGACCTCGCCGGCGCCGGACCTTTCCAGCACCCGTGCCACCTGCGGCATGTCGTCTGCGTTGCGGACGTGCACCTCGATGACCTTGCCGCCGACCCGCTGCTTGAGCTCGGACGGGG
>JASHTQ010000245.1 GCA_030040475.1 Streptosporangiaceae bacterium | reverse complement strand
CCTGCGCCGCAGGCGGACTCGTCGCCCACGCCCCAGCCGACGGCCCGGGGCCGCCGAGCGCGGCCAGCAGCGCCGGGACCGTCGGCCGGTCGGCCGGCGCCTTGGCCAGGCTGCCGCCGATCACCCGGCGCAGCCGCTCGTCGGCGACCCCGGCCAGGTCCGGCGGCTCGGTGAAGATGCGGAACATCACGGTGGCGGCCGAGTCGTCGCCGAACGGGACCCGCCCGGTCGCCGCGAACGCGAGCACGCTGCCCAGCGCGAACACGTCGCTGGCCGGCCCGACGGGATCCCCGCGGATCTGCTCGGGCGACATGTACGTCAGCGTGCCCACCACGACGCCGGTCGAGGTCAGCCCGGTGGTCGCGCCGATCGCCCGGGCGATGCCGAAGTCGATGATCCGCGGCCCGTCCGGCGCCAGGATCACGTTGCCCGGCTTGAGGTCCCGGTGCACGAGCCCGCAGGCGTGGATCGCGGCAAGGCCCTCGGCCAGCCCGGCGCCAAGCGCCCGCACCCCGTCCGCGGGCAGCGGCCCGCGCCGGTCGACGTCGTCCTGCAGCGACGGCCCCTCGATGAACGCCGTCACCATCCACGGCGGATCCGCCCCCGGATCCGCGTCCACGACCGGCGCGGTATGAAACCCGCCGACCCGCCGCGCCGCCTCGATCTCGCGCGCGAACCGCTCGCGGAACTGCGCCGTCCCCGCATGCGCCGGGTGGATCAGCTTGACCGCGACCCGCCGCCCGCCGGGGGACACCCCGAGGAACACCTGCCCCATCCCGCCGGCACCCAGCCTGCCGAGCAGCCGGTACCCGCCCACGCTGCCAGGATCACCAGGCTGAAGTGCGTCCATCGGCAGCGCAGTCCCCATCCCCCGGCCATAGCGGGAGATCCAGATATACAGCAAGCCACGCCGCGTTTGCCACCGATTCGAGTAGTTAGCCGAAGCAACCGAACTCGGCTAGCACCCCGCCGCCGTGCCATGCCGGGGTCCGTAGCACCACCGACCGTTCGGAGTAATTGAATTTATTTTCTACCGAACGAACGGTGGTACCTCTCACCCGCACCCTCAATCGAGCAAGTCGCGGATCTCGTCGGCCGTCTTGACCGCCTCCCTGCCGATTTCGCGAAGCCGCCGGGTCGGGTTGCGCGGCGCCGGGCCCCACACGTTGACGACCGCGATCGGCGAGCGCCTGGAGTTCAGCACGGCCGCCGAGGCGCCGGAGGAGAACTCCTCGTATTCGCGGTCGCAGAGCGCGAACTCCGTCTTGCGGACCTCCGCGAACTCGCGCTCGAGCCGTTCCCTGTCGGTCACCGTCCGCTCGGTATAGCGGGGGAGTTCCGCGGGCAGGATGGCGTCCCGCTCGTCCCTGCTCAGCCAGGCGAGGAATACCTTGCCGCCGGACGTCGCGTGCAGCGGCAGCGGCTTGTCCAGCCAGTTCGGCGCCATCATGTTCGGCGGCTCCACCTGGTCGACGTAGACCAGGTTGAACCGCCTCGCGACGGCGAGCGTGACCGCCTCGCCGGTGCGCAGCGACAGGTCGGTCAGCAGCGGCCTGACCCTGCGGATCAGCGCGTCGTCGGTCACCGCGGAGGCGACCACGGTCGCGGCGTAGCCGACCGTGTACCGCTGGGTGACCGCGTCGCGGTCGACGAGGCCGTGGTGCTCGAGCGTGCGGAGCAGCCGCCACGCGGTGGCCCTGTTGATGCCGCAGCGGCGCGCTAGCTCGAGGACGGTCGGCGGCGTGCCGCTCGCGGCGACGGCCTTCAGCAGCACGATGGCCCGGTCGACCGCCTGGATGCGCTGCACGCCATCGGCCGCGGTACCAGGCTCTTCGGCGCTGCTCGCCACTGGGCCCGACATAAGGTGCAGCATAGCGGCGCCCGGACGCCAGCCGGGTTCATCGGCCTCGCTCATACCCGCAACGGCACCGCGACCCAGCCGGGCCGCCGGCGCCGTGCCCACAGTGACTCCCGCGACAGCCGATCCGGCCCCCGGCGCCGCCGAACGATGTGGATGCCACAGCCATGCAGCCCCATGCGCATGGGGACAGGCCGCTCGACCGGGCTCAGCCGGTCGCGCCGCGCGTAGACTGGCGACACATAAGATGCAATACGATGCAAATGGTGAGCGGCCAGCGGCCTCGGCAGTCGCGGCTCACCGGGTAAGAAGCCTGGGCGCTGGGGGTGCGGAAACCGGCGCCGGGGACTTGGGGGTCGTGCAATGAGGCACGGCGTTCCTGTTAGGGCACCTTGAGAACTAGCAGGGGACAGTCGCATCGTGAGAGAGGACGACGGATCCGGCGCTGACCGCCCCGCACCGACTGGCGGTGAGGCACCGGATACCGGTGAGGCCACAGAGATCCCGGTGACCGCCGACAACGTGCGCTGGGAGCGCCCCACCGCGCGCAGTTTCTGGAACGCGCTCGCCGACCCCGAACGGAAGGCGCTGGCGGCGGCGGGGGTAGAAGAGGTGTTCCGGGCCGGCTCCGTGCTGTGCCGGGAGGGCGACGTGTCGTCCCAGGTGATGATCGTCGACTCGGGCTGGGCCAAGGTCAGCGTCACCGCTCAGCCCGGCGGCGGGGAGAAGATCCTCGCCGTGCGCGGCCAGGGGGACATCATCGGGGAACGGGCCGCGCTCACCACGCAGGTGCGCTCCGCCACCGTGACGGCCCTGGACGAGGTGTCGGCGGTGGTGGTGCCCGCCGAACAGTTCGTGGAGTTCCTGCTCGGGCATCCGCGTGCGGCAGAGGTCCTGGAGCGCCAGGTGGCCGAGCGCCGCGAGGAGGACAAGGCACGGCTGTTCCGCGGCGAGCCCGCGAGCGCGGAGCGGCGCCTGGCGTGGCTGCTGTCCGAACTGGCCAAGCGAAGGGGCGGCAGTCACAGCCAGGGGCCGACGGCGGCCTTCACCCTGCCGATGTCGCAGCAGGAACTCGCGGACTGGGCCGGGACAAGCGCCGATGCCGTCGCCAAGTTCCTGCGCACGTGGCGGGACCGCGGGGTCATCGTGCGGGACAGGTCGCGCCGGCTGACCGTCGTCGACCTGGACGGCCTGGACGCGGTCTGGGCCGCGGCCCCGCACCAGGCGACCGCCTCGGCCGCCGGTTCGGCCGCGGCCGAGGCGGGCTATCCCGCCGCGGGGCCGGCCCCCCGAGGCAACCACGAGATGGCCGAGGCCCGCCCCGGCGTGGCCGGGCTTCGCCTGCCTGCCCGATGGCCCGACATGGCGGTCGAACAGCTGACGTGTTCTGTCCTGTACACGGACGTGGCCGGTTACGCAGACCCCGAGCGTAACGAGGGTGACCGCAAGGCGATCCGGGTTGCGCTGTACGACATCATGCGGCTGGCCCTCGAGGGTTCGGGCGTGCCGTGGGCCGAGTGCTATCACGAGGATCGCGGTGACGGCGCGGTGATCGTGGTGCCGCCCTCGATCTCCACGATGCGCGTCATCGATCCGCTGATCCCGGAACTGGCCCACCGGCTCCGGCAGTACAACCGGCGGGCCAGCGACGTGGTGCGGATCCAGTTGCGGGCGGCACTGCACGTCGGGCCGGTGGGCATGGACGCGGAAGGACTGACCGGGCCGACGATCATAACCGCCGCCCGCATCGTCGATGCCCAGGTGCTGAAGGACCGGCTCAACGCTCATCGTGCCGATCTGGCCTTCGCGGTGTCCGGCTACGTCTACGACCACTTCGTGCGCGACTGCGCGGGACGGGTGGACTCGGCCTCGTTCGAGCATGTGGAATGCCAGGTCAAGAAGCTGCGTGTCTCGGCGTGGGTGCACCTGGCCGGGCCGGGCCAGACGGCGGGCGAGACGGCCCGTGCCCGGCCGCTCGCCGCGGGGGGCTGGGTCGGCCCGCTGCCGGTGGAGGCTCCGCTGGGTAAGCTCCCCGCCGACGTCCGGGGCCGCGACGGGCTGCTGGGGGAGTTGCGCCGCGCGTTGCGGCCGTACCCGTGGCGGGCGAGCCGGGCGTTCGTGATCGCGGGAATGGGCGGGCTGGGCAAGTCGACGGTGGCGCTGGCCGCGGTCCAGATGGCGAAGGACCGTGGTTACCGCGTCTGGTGGGTGAGCGCGGCGGACACCGCGTCGCTGACCGGCGGGATGCTGGAGGTGCTGCGGGAACTCGACGCGCCCGAGTCGGTGACCGCCCCGGTGCGGGAAGGAGCGCGCACCGCCGCGAAACGCGCCTGGGAGTTCCTCGACGGTGAGCATGCCGCCGGCCGGCGGTGGCTGCTGGTGTTCGACGGCGCCGACAACCCGGCCGTGCTGGCCGGCGTGGACGCGATGACGCCCGCCGACGGCACCGGATGGCTGCGGGCAGACCCGGCCGGGATCGTGATCGTGACCACGAGGAACCGCGATCCGCACGTCTGGGGGACCGGGGTCACGCTGCGCGAGCTCAAGCCGCTTGCGGATACCGAAGGGGCGGAGGTGCTGCGGGACCTGGCCCCGGAGGTCGCGGATCCGGACGGCCAGCAGGCGCGCCGCCTGTCGGTCAGGCTGGGCGGGCTGCCGCTGGCGCTGCACCTGGCGGGAGCCTACCTGGGGTCCCCGTTCGCCCGCTGGCACAGTTTCTCCGGCTACCACCAGGCGCTGGACAGCGTCGAACTGCCCGCCGCGCTCGCCGATATCGAGGGGGCGGGCACGGACCTGCGGGCCACCGTCCAGCGCACCTGGGACCTGTCGCTGGACGCGCTGGCGGTCGACGGGCGGCCGCAGGCCCGGCCGTTGCTGCTCGTCCTGTCGTGCCTGGCGCCGGCCATCCCGGTACCGGCCTGGCTGCTGCGGCTGCCGCCGCTGGCCGGCCTGCTCGCCGGGACGGCCGGCCCGCCGCCGGGCGACCCGCAGGCCGGAGGGTCCCGCGCGCTGCGCGAGGGCCTGCAGGGCCTGTCCTACACCGGGCTGATCGAGATCTCCGAGGGCGACGGCCCCGCGGGGGTGAACGCGGTCACCGTGCACCCGGTGGTGGCCGACGCCAACCGCAGCAGGCTCTCCGCGATGGCCCCCGCCGACCGGGCCGTCGTGCAG
>JASHTQ010000020.1 GCA_030040475.1 Streptosporangiaceae bacterium | reverse complement strand
TCGTTAGGCCCGCCCGCCTCGCCGCCGGCCCCGGTGATCTCCACGTAGCAGGCCAGCCCGATGCCGAGCTGGTTTACCTCGCCGGCCTCCCGCCGGCGGGCCTGCTCCTTGCGCAATCCGAGATAATCCGCCGCGTCCAGCGCCTTCTCAAGCGCGGCCTGGTAGTCGCCGCTGTCGTACACCGCGCCGAAGGCGGTCTTGTGCGGCTGGGTGAACTTGGGCAGCAGGTTCCTGCGCCGCACGTCGGCCGGGTCCATGCCGATCTCGGCCGCGAACAGGTCGATGGCACGCTCCACCGCCGCGGTGGCCTCGGGCCGGCCCGCGCCGCGGTAGGCGCCGACCGGCGTGGTGTTCGTCACCACCGAGACGCCCACCGCCTCGGCCCGCGCGAACGCGTACGGCCCCGGCGTCATCAAGATCGTCAGCATCGGCAAGAACGCGCCGATCCGCGGGTAGGCGCCGCTGTCCTGCAGGACCTCGAGCCGGTAGGCGCTGACCAGGCCATCCCGATGGCCCCCGATCGTCACCGTCTGCCGCTGCGCCCGGCCGTGCGTCATCCCGACCATGTTCTCGTTGCGGGTCTCGGTCCAGCGCGCGGGCCTGCCGAGCGTCCGCGCCACCCAGCAGACCACCGCGTGCTCGGGGTCGGCGCCGAACTTCGCGCCGAACGCCCCGCCGACGTCCGGGGTGATGATCCGCACCGCCGCCTCGTCCAGGCCGAGCATCCCGGCCAGGTCCCGGCGCGTCCCCTGCGCCCCCTGGTTCGGTATCCACGTGGTCAGCCGGCCGTCCGCCCAGGCCGCCGCCGCGGCCCTGGTCTCCATCGGCGCCGGCGCGACCCGCTGGTTGACGATCGTCCGCGAGACGACCACCTCGCACCCGTCGAACAGGCCGGCATCGAGCGCCCCGCGATCGCCGAACGTCGCCGCCACGTTCGTCCCCGCCGCAGGGAACAGCGCGGCGGAGCCAATGGCCAACCCCATGTCCACGACCACGGGCAGCTCGTCGTAGTCGATCTCGACCAGCGACGCGGCGTCCTCGCCCTGGTAGGACTGCTCCGTCACCACCACAGCCACCGGCTCGCCGGCGAACCGCACCACGTCGCGGGCGAGCAGCGGCTGGGTCATCTCCGCGTTGACCATCGGCATCGGCTTGACCTCCGCCAGGTCCGCCAGGTCGGCGGCGGTGAACGCGGCCAGCACGCCAGGCGCGGTAAGCGCGGCGCCGACGTCGACCGACCGGATCCGCGCGTGCGCAAGCACCGACCGAACGAAGTGCACATGGCACGCCCCGTCAAGCAGCTTGTCCCTGACGTCGCCGGTATAGACGCCGCCCGTGGTCAGGAAGCGGGGATCCTCTGTCCGGATGACCCGCGTGCCCAGAATGCTCAACGCAACTCCTCGCGATCGGTTATTCAGCCTAACCTTTGCCCGCCGCGGCACCCCAGAAGAAGCCGGAGCGCAAGCCGGTCCGGGATCGGGTACCCTATATCCCTGCACGCCGCCCGGCGCGCCCGCGCGCCCGGCATCGGAATATGGCGGAGTAGCTCAGTCAGGCAGAGCAAGCGGCTCATAATCGCTGTGTCGCCGGTTCAAGTCCGGCCTCCGCTACGTCCGGCGGCCCGCGGAGTTCTCGCGGGCCCGCCATTACCGGCTGGTATCCTGTCCCCCGAACGATCAGCAGAGAAAGGCACTCCACCGTGGCCTCCACCGACGTCCGGCTCAAGATCACGCTGGCTTGCCAGGAGTGCAAGCACCGGAACTACATCACCAGGAAGAACCGGCGCAACGACCCGGACAGGATCGAGCTCAAGAAGTACTGCCCGAACTGCCGCTGCCACCGCCCGCACCGCGAGACGCGGTAGCCCCCGTAGTGGCGATCAATCTGTCCTACGCCGGGCGGACCTTCGAGCCGTCCGAGCCCTACGAGGTCAGCCGGGTCAAGATCGCCGAGTTCGCAGCCGCGATCGGCGAGCCGAGCCCGCTGTGCCGGGACAAGGCGGCCGCGCAGGCGGCCGGCTACCCGGACGTCATCGCCCCGCCCACGTTCGCGATCGTGATCAGCTCGGCCGGGGCCGCCAGCGTGATCCACGACCCGGACCTCGGGGTCAACTACGCGATGATCGTGCACGGCGAGCAGGGCTTCAGCCACTCCAGGCCGCTGCACGCCGGCGACGTGGTGAGGTCGCAGTCCACGATCGAGTCGATCAGGCCGGCCGGCAGCATGACGATGCTGACCACGGTCACCGAGATCAGGACCCTGGCGGGCGAGCACGTCTGCACGGCGCGCAACACGCTCGTCGAACGCGGCGCATAGGGGGCCATCGATGCCCAGCTACGACGAGGTGCAGGCCGGGACCGAGATCCCGCCGCGGCAGTACCAGGTGACCAGGGCCGACCTGGTCAGGTACGCGGGCGCCTCCGGCGACTTCAACGTGATCCACTGGAACGAGCGCGTCGCGAAGTCCGTCGGCCTGCCGAACGTGATCGCGCACGGCATGCTCACGATGGCGCTCGCGGGCCGGTTCGTCACCGAGTGGGCCGGCGACCCGGGCGCGGTCACCGAGTTCGCGGTCAGGTTCTCCGCCCCTGTCGTGGTCCCCGACGACGACAAGGGCGCGACGGTCGAGGTCGCCGGCACGGTCGCGGAGAAGCTCGCCGACCGGCAGGTCAGGGTCGAGATCACCGCGAGGTCCGAGGGCGCGAAGGTGCTGACCCGCGCGCACGCCGTCGTCCGCCTCGGGTGAGGCTGGCCGACCACACCACGATCGGGCTTGGCGGCCCGGCGCGCCGCTTCGCCCGCGCCGACACCGAGGCCGCGCTCGTCGAGGCGGTTCGCGCCGCCGACGCGCGCGGCGAGCCGGTGCTGATCCTCGGCGGCGGCAGCAACCTGGTCGTGGCCGACGAGGGCTTCGACGGCACCGTGATCCAGGTGGCGACGCGCGGCGTCGAGGCCGCCGGGCCCGGGCTGCTCACCGTCGCGGCCGGCGAGGAATGGGACGCCGTGGTCGCGGGCGCGATCGGCGCGGGCCTGTCCGGCCTGGAGTGCCTGTCCGGCATCCCCGGCCTGGCCGGCGCCACCCCGATCCAGAACGTCGGCGCCTACGGCCAGGAGGTGGCGCAGGTCATCACCACGGTGCGGGTCTACCACAGGAAAGATCAAAAGATTTTTTTCATGCCGAACGATAGGTGCGATTTCGGCTACCGCACCAGCGTCTTCCGGGTGGCTCCGGCGTACGTCGTCCTCGACGTGACGTTCCGCCTCGCCGCCGACCCGCTGTCCGCGCCGGTCAGGTACCCCGAGCTGGCGGCGGCGCTGGGGATCGGCGTGGGGGAGCGGGCGAAGTGCGCCGAGGTGCGCGGCGCCGTGCTCGAGTTGCGCCGGCGCAAGGGGATGGTGATCGACCCGGCCGACCCGGACACCCGCAGCGTCGGCTCGTTCTTCGTCAACCCGGTGCTCGACGCCGTCGCGCTGGCCCGCGTCGAGGCGGCCGCCGCGGCCCGCGGCGACCAGGTGCCCAGGTTCGACGCCGGAGACGGGCTGGTCAAGGTGCCCGCCGCCTGGCTGATCGAGCGGGCCGGCTTCGGCAAGGGCTACGACCCGGGCAACGGGGCGCGGATCTCCGCCAAGCACACGCTGGCCCTGGTCAACTCCGGCGCCGCGACCACGTCCGCGCTGATCGCGCTGGCCAGGCAGATCAGGGACGGGGTGCGGGACGCCTTCGGCGTCACGCTGGCCCCGGAACCCCTGCTCATAGGCGTCACCCTGTAGCCCCGTAGGCCACAGGG
>JASHTQ010000244.1 GCA_030040475.1 Streptosporangiaceae bacterium | reverse complement strand
GCCGGGGCCGGGTCGGGCTGGGGCTGGGGCGGGGCGGGGCTGGGGCTGAGCGGGGCTGGGGCGGGGCTGGGCGGGGCGGGGTGGGGTCGCCCGTCAGGTGTCATCCGTCACTGCAGTCACTCTGCTGTGGGGCCTGTCCGCAACGATGTAAGCCTGTAGCGGTTGCAACCGCCACAGGCTTACATCGTTGCGGCCGGACGGGCCGACGGGGGAGCCGGAGTGACGACCGCACTGGCACCACTAAGCACAATGGCCAATCACCTATCCCGGCTGGCCAACGACGTGGGCGGGGTCGAGTCGGTGGTGACCACGACCGCCTCGACGATCCTGGCCAACGTGGTCACGTTCGTGTCCGGCATCGTCGCCATGATCATCGTCAGCTGGCAGCTGACCATCGTGTCGGTGATCACCGTGCGGCTGTTCTTCTGGCTCGCCAGGACCGTCGGCGAGCGGCGCCGCCGGGTGTCGCGCTCGACGCAGGAGACGCTGGCGGCGATGAGCGCCATCAGCGAGGAGACCCTGTCGGTGTCCGGGGTGCTGCTGGCGAAGGTGTTCGGCAGCCAGCTGCGCGATGTCGCCCGCTACCGGCGGGAGGTCCAGAAGGCCCTGGACGCCCTGATGGGCTCCCGCACCACGATCGCGATCGCGCACCGCCTGTCCACCATCGTCAGCGCCGACACGATCAACGTCATCGACGACGGGCGGGTCGTTGAATCCGGGTCCCATCAGGCCCTGCTGCGCGAGGGCGGGCTCTACGCCGCGCTTGACAACGAGCAGTTCGAGGGCGGCCGGGTCCAGTGGCGCTGCGAGGGCGGCGACGTGATGGCCGACGGTTCGGCGCGTCGCCGGGAGGCGCAGCCTGGTTGAGGCGTGCCGAGGGGCTCAGGCCCGGTCGGGTGCGGCGATGACGAGGAGCCCTCGATGGCAGGATTGAACGTCGTGGCTGTGAACCGGATGCCGGCCGCCGACGTCGAGGTGTCGGCGGACCTGGTGCGGCGGCTGCTCGCCGATCAGCACCCCGACCTCGCGCGCCTGCCCGTGAAGTTCCTCGCCAACGGCTGGGACAACGAGCTGTACCGGGTCGGGGACGGACTCGTCGTCCGGCTGCCGCGCCGCGCCCTTGGCGCGGAGATCATCAAGAATGAGCAGCGCTGGCTGCCCGGGCTTGCCCCTGGTCTGCCCTTGCCGATTCCTTATCCAGAACGAACCGGGGTGCCCGCGCACGGTTACCCGTACTCCTGGAGCGTGGTTCCCTACCTGCCGGGCGTGCCCGCGGCGCAGGCCGATTCGTTCGACCCGGCGGGAGCCGATTCGTTCGACCCGGCGGGAGCCGCGGTCGCCGTCGGCGGGTTCCTCGGCGCGCTGCACGTCCCTGCCCCGGCGGACGCGCCGGCCAACCCGTTCCGCGGCGTCCCGCTGGCCGAGCGCGCCGGCAACTTCGCGGCCAACCTCGCCCTGCTCACCGGCCAGGCCGGCGAGGATCGCGTCGACAGGGACGCGGTGCTCCGCGTGTGGGACGCGGCGCTCGCGGCCCCCGGCTATGACGGGCCGCCTGTCTGGCTGCACGGGGACCTGCACCCGGCGAACGTCCTGGTGGACGACGGCCAGGTCAGCGGCGTGATCGACTTCGGCGATATCACCGCGGGTGACCCGGCAGGCGATCTGTCGGTGGCCTGGATGCTGCTCCCGACCGGCTGCCATGACAGCTTCTGGTCGGCCTACCGGGCGGCCGGCCGCGGCCGGGCCGTCGGTGCCCGGGTCGGCGACGGCGGCCGGGTCCGCGGAGGCGGCGGCCGGGTCGGCGGAGGCGGGTTGCTCGGCGATGCGCTGCGGGCGCGGGCCAGAGGCTGGGCGCTGAACTTCGCGATCATCTTCCTGGCTCACTCCGAAGACAATCCGGTACTCCGGCAAGTCGGACGCCGCACCCTGAGGACCGTGCTGGAGGATCGGCGCTCGCCGGCCGGGTGAACGCCGCGTTCCCCGCGCAGGCACCCAGGCCAGTGGTGGTGAGCTAGTTCTGGCACAGATCAGGCCGTAAGGTTAGGTGAGCTGAACGACCCTGGTACAGAACGTCATTCCCGGGGCCATGGTGCCCTGGCGGTCGGCAGGCTCGTGCTTGCACCAGAAACAGCGCAGGCACGCGTACCGCGAGTCCGACGGCCCGGGACGGGAGGAGGGCAAGGACGAATGACCACTGCCGGAGGAGCCGTCCAGTATCTGCGGTGGCGGAAGGACGTGGCCGACCACGACTACGCCGCTGCCTTCAGCTACCTCAGCATCCGCTACGGGGAGAGCCGGGCAAAGGAGATGTCGGCGAAGCTGCAGAAGCTCCCGGTCATCCAGCGCCGCGCCAACGACATCCTGCGGGCTACCCAGCGCGACCCGCTGCCGCTGTCGGACCCGGGCGTGCTCAGAGACCTGCAGAAGGTGCTTGCCGGGGAGAAGCTGTCCCCCGTTCTCGTCGCGGAGGGCGATATCGCGGATGGCTACCACCGTGTCTCGCTCGCCTACGCGCTCGACCCTTACGCGGACGTGCCGCTCAAGCTCGGCTAGGTTACCCGGCAGGTGCCCGGCGACGGATCTCGTGCGCGGCCGTCTGGCCCCGGAAGGCGCCGCGCTCAGTTCACCGGGTTGCGGCCGCCCGGCCCCGCCTTGGCCGGCTGGTGTCGTGCCAGGCGATGAGGCTTGATATCGAGGCTGCCAGTGCCAGCGGGCCGTGCGGTGCGAGGTCATCGGCCGTCAGGATGTCCTCTGGGCCAGCGTTGTCGGCGAACTTTTCCGTCACGGCACCGGCCTTCCCGAAATCGGCAATGGGGCTCAGGCTGCCCGGATTGTCGCGCGCGTAGTTAAGCGCGTCGTCGACGAGATCGGGCCACCGGTCACAGAAGATGAGCCACTTGACGAGCTTCCGCTGGGCCTCCTCCGGCACAGGCCGCCCTTGTCCCTGGAGGATGATCTTCACGAATCGGTGGATGTTCACGAGTCGCTTGACCTCACGAGGGTTATCCCGCAGGTAGGGCAGGAAATCGAGGAAGGCCTCAAGCTCGAACGGCGTATCTTGCACCGGCGTCGGCGGCGCGACCTCCGGATCACGCAGTGCCCGCTGGTCCCACCGGAAAAGCAAGGGGTTCGCACTGGCGGCGGACGGCATATCGGGGGAACCGGTGGTGCCTGGAAGGCCGTCCGGAGTGGCCGCTCTGCTTGATTGGCTTTTGCGTGCGGCTTCGCTGAACAGATCTCGAATAAAGCTCGCTCGCTGGTAATCGGGCGTTTCTGGCAGGTAGAACGGCAGCTGGACGATCTTCTGGAGGTACGTCTCGGCAAATCTCCTCCCCGGCAGCGGTCGGCCGTCGGCAGCGTACCGCGCGTCGATGGCGCGGTAGATCATCTCCGTATCGATGCCGAGGAAGACGTAGAAGTCGCTCTCGCCGAGAATGAGATTGATCGCCTGGAGGATCTCCATGATCGTATCGGTCGGACAGCGGTCCAGATCGTCGATGAAGATGAAGATGCGAGGCTCGGTCCCGTCGCCGCAAAGACGGCGCCGCACGAACTGCACGTCGTCGAGGACCCGGTTCTGATAGCCCATCTGCTCGCGATAGTCCGGGCGCTGAATGTAGGCCAGGACACGCTCACTGACGGGTTGCAGCATCCGGCGTGCCTGTGACGCGACAATCCAGAAGCTGGCGATCGCCGCGCCGGCCGCAGGCACGACGGCACCCAGCAGCTTAGCGAGGGAATTCGAGGCAAGCTGGCTGTCGAGCCAGCTCACCAGCGGCGGGATGCCGAGGGCGGCCAGGACCAAGATGAGCAGCGCCACTATAGCGGGCAGCACCAGCTCGGTGATCAGCCGAGCGCGCTGGGTTCGCCATGCCTGCAAGATCGGTATCAGCAGGCGGCGCCACGGTGGGAGCGCTGCCTCGAGCCTGGCCGTGATCACGCTCGCTAGCCCGGCCCAGATCTGCGTTGAGTCCTGGAATCGCCACGCGTTGAACCGGACCGTCACGACACGCTTCTGTGCACTCCGCAGCGTGCGCTTCCAGGGACGGCGTCCGAGCTGGTTCGGCCGCCACGGCTGTCCGTCGGGACCGAAACGGACTTCCGCGATCCGCTCGGGCAGGAACGACTGCTGCACAAGCGACTGCTGCACGAGTTGCATGAAGGTGGATTTCCCCTTGCCCCACGGGCCATGGATCGCGACGGTAAGAGCGGTCGTTCCCGGATGAAGTACGAACTGGGCCAGCGCGTCGGCATAACGCTGGACACCCAGCCGGTCATCGGGGCTCGGGCGATCGCTGGTCAGCGCCCCGAACTGGTACGCGTAGGCGTACGCGTCACCCGGCGGCTCCATACCGTCAAGGTCGAGCTCCATGTAATGCGGGTCGTCCTCCGGCAGCCAGAAGCTGTCGGGAGCGCCAGCGAGCACGAGGCCCATGCGTTCTGGCAGCAATGGGAACAACCCCTTCTTCGCGTCCTCCCACTCCGCTGGATCCGAGCCGCCGAAAACCTCGGCGAGCAGGACAAGGCGCAGCCCCGCACTCTCGGCGAGCATTTTCCCGAGGGGCTCGAGCAGCGTCTCCGCCGGCAGCTCTCCCTGATCGCCGAGGCGCCCGGAAGCCTCACTCAGGTCCTTGGCGAGTCCTGACCTGATCTGTTTCGGCCACTCGCTGTCCGGCTGGTAGAGCACGCTCCCGTTTTTCACCGGACCGGGGAGAGCGTCGGCCTCCTCGCCGAACGCCGCGAACAGGGTGCCGAAGACCGGCCCGGAGTCGATTCGGTAGCGCGCCGCGAGACAATCGTTCCAGGTCTGCTGGAGGCACCACTGTTGCACTGCCTGGAGACTCTGGATATTACGCACGACGACCACGAAACCCCGGTGGCGTACCGGACCCCGCGGGGCCGTCTGGTGCTTGCCGGCATTGTTGAGAATCCCGACAAATGCCTCCTGGGGAGAGTTTCCCCAGCGAGATGTGGCGACCCCGGCGTGCCCGGGCGCACGCTGCTCCGGCATTCCCGGATAGTAAATCTGCTTCCCTGGCACCCACAAGGCGGACGCCTGTCGCCGTTAGCCGATCGGAATGCGGCGCGAGGACGTGCTGTCTCCGCCGCCGCGAACGGTCGCGGGCTCGCCGGTCAGCGGCAGGAATATCGGAGCCGAGTACGGCGATGTGCCTGGGGTGACACCACGCGACCTGACCCCCGATGTACTGCTGTCAACCACGCGGACGGTCCGCAGGCGCCTCGACCTGAACCGCCCGGTCGAACCGGAACTGATCGAACAGTGCCTCGACCTGGCCGTCCAGGCGCCCACGGGCGGCAATCTCCAGGGCTGGCACTTCGTGCTGGTCACCGAGCCGGATCGCAAGAAGGCCCTGGCCGAGCTGTACCGGAAGTCGAAACGGGAGAACGACCCGCAGTCGGTTCCGCCCGGTCAGCAGCGGGTCATGGACGCATCCGCCTACCTGGCCGAGCATCTCGACCAGGTGCCGGTACTGCTCGTGCCGTGCATCGAAGGCCGCGCCGAGAACATGCCATTCCTGCACCAGGCGGTGACCTGGGGTTCGATTCTTCCGGCCACATGGAGTTTCATGCTTGCGGCCCGTGCTCGTGGCCTCGGCACAGCCTGGACAAGTCTCCACCTCGCCTACGAGCGAGAAGCAGCCGCCGTACTCGGAATCCCCTACGAGACGGTGATGCAGGTCGCGCTGATCCCGGTTGCCCATACCATCGGTACGGAATTCAAGCCAGGCCCGAGGATACCCAGGCATCAGCGCGTCCACTGGGAGAGCTGGTAGCCAGCCAGGGAGGAACATGGATATCCAGTCAGCGCAGCGGCTGGCCTGGGAGAACAAGGTCGCGAAGGGCTTTAACACGACCGACGTGCCTCTGGAGTTCTGCCTGCTGCACGGGGAGGCGGCAGAGGCCTTCGACGCCTGGCGCAAGGGGCGCGAGGACCTGGGCGAGGAACTCGCGGACGTCGCGATTTACCTGCTCAGCCTGGCCGAGATGACCGGCGTCGACCTGCAGGGCGAGATCGAGGCCAAGATAGCGAAGAACGCCGCGCGCGTGTACCGCCGGCTGTCAAACGGCGCTCTGGTCAAGGACGGCACCGGGACAGGCGATCCCGGGTGAGAACGCGGGTCGCGGTGGCGCCTGGCCGGGTATCAGGCAGCCTCGGCCACGGTGTCGAGGAAGATCACTTCACTGGCTGCCTCGGCAAGCCAGGGTGACAGGCCGCGCCGCCGGCTTACCACGGTCACCCAGACGCCGTGGGCGGCAAGGCGCGCCACGTCCTCGGCGAACAGGTGATCGCCGGACCCGATCGCCACGTGGGTGAACCGTCCGTCGACGTTCTCGTGCCGCAGCACGTCCAGCAGCGCCAGGTCGGCGCCATCGGGGCCGGACTGGATCCGGTAATGGGCGTTCGGCCAGCCGAGCGCGGCATTGAGCAATGCCAGGTGACTCGAGGCCACCTCGACCTGGTCCATGGCGTCGAATGCCAGGCGGCCCGTGTAGAGACCGAGCGTCTCGCGGACCTGACCGAGGCTCGGCAGCGGGGCACCGACCAGGTTCTCGATATCGATCAGGTGCAGCCGCCGCGCCGGGAACCGGTGCCGTACGCCTGCGCGCTGCGGACTCCCCGCACCGCCGATCGTCCTGAGCATCCCGGGCCTCCTTCACGACCCCGGGCACCCCAAGGCACCCACTCCCTCCGTGCACCCCTGCACGGAGGACCATTCCCTCCTGATCGCGCATAAAACGGCGCACTCCGCCGACCGGCGCGCCGTCTTCCCGGCGCCCTTGCGATCCGGGACCCTTGCGATCCGGGACCCGGACCACGCCCGAGGCCGACCGATGGCGGGCCGCTGCCCCGGCGAGCCGGGTGGACCAATCGCGCCATGGTCGCGAGTTCGGCCAAGTTAGTACAAGCCCGATGGTGTCCGGCAATCCGCAGCTGTTCAAGCTGGCCGCCGGGCCTGCGGGCTACCCGCTGCCGTAGGGCCGGGTAATGATCTCCAGCAGGTGGCCATCGGGGTCCTCGAAGTACAGGCCGCGACCGCCGTCACGGTCGTTGACGGCGCCGCGCCGGGTCCTGCCAGGATCGGCCCAGTACGGCAGGTCCTGTTCGCGGATGCGGCCAAACGCGGCGTCGAACTCATCCTCGCTGACGAGGAACGCATAATGCTGGGACGCGATGTCCCGGCTGGTCTCCGCGAAATCCAGTGAGACGCCATTGTCGGCCTCCACCACCAGGAAGTGCCCGAAGCGGGTAGCCGGCGGCAGCCCGAGGATCCCGGTGAGGAACGCCGCCGACCGCTGCTGGTCGCGGCACGAGACGATGGTGTGGTTCAGTTGCACGCTCACCCCATCGATTCTGCCGGGCTTCTAACCTGCCGAACAGCCTGCGGCCCAGCCTCGGCGCCATCCGCTTGTCCGCCGGCGAGTGCTCTGAGCTCGTCAGCAGGCTCCGGGCGCCTGGTGCAGCGGCCAGCTACGGCGAAGTCTTGTTCCTCAAGCCGCTGGCGCTACGTTCACCTCGAAGGTGACGGTCTCGGCGTCGGTGTCGTAGTCGCGGGGGTCGGGCTGAACTCGCGAGTCACGGGAATCACGCCAGACCGGCTAAAGGGAATCTCTCACATGGCGCATTCCGCGCGGTGTTTCGGGATGCAGCGGCTGATGCGACGCTTCGAGGACGTCCATATGCGGCCATTCCTTGCTGAGCACTCGGGAGAGAACGGCGCCGGAACTGCTCACGCAATGGGGTGTGCATTCCGGATCCTTCACTGCGAGGGTGACGGCAGATACTTCCTCTAAACACACTCGCCGCGCGGGCTAGGTGATCGATCGTACACATCGCGGTTGGGGCAGATCTCTACGTCAGGAAAGTGGTGCTTCGTCACGAGGGCCTCAAGAGAGCCCCGCGTCTTCTTGAAAGTAGCTCCTGAACCGCGGGAACGCGTCTCTTCTAGCTGGCTAGCTCGGGTTGCCGAGCAGCGGATAGGCGCGATGATGAACGCCCGATGGACCACCAAGCCCGCCCCAGCCGGCAACAGGGCCTAGCCAGCGACGAAGATCACCTTACGTTAGCGGCCTATTTATCTGCACATAGGACCATGATCAACGGCAGCGCTCTTCGCGCGGCTCTGGCTGTCACGGAGCGTGACTGACCAGGTGAGCCTAACTGTAGCCAAGCTGTTTGGAACGATGCCGAGTATGCGCGGCTGGGACCGCGCCCGCCGATTTACACCCGGCTTCCGGATGCCACTTGCTAGCCTGGCCGCATGGCAGCGGACATCTCGTTCGATCATCTGGGACTCGTCGTCGACGACCTGGAGACCGTGGCGGCGTTCTTCACCGGCCTCGGCTTCACCCGCGAGGACCTCGGCGAGGCCAGCGGGGCCTGGGTGGACCGGATCGTGGGACTCGAAGGTACGGTGGAGAAGCTCGTTCTGATCTCCGCCCCGGACGGGACCGGGCATATCGAGCTGACCAAGTTCACCGCGCCGACCTCCGAGGACGTACCGAGCCAGCTGCCATCGAATGCGTACGGTCTGCGGCACGTAGCCTACCGAGTGGCCGATGTCAACGCGACCGTCGCCGTGGCGCGCGAACTTGGCTACGACCTCGTCGGCGAGGTCGCGGACTTCCAAGATCTCTTCCGCCTGGCTTACGTCCGCGGGCCTGAAGGGCTGATCCTCGAACTGACCGAGGACCTGAACGCAACCCCAGCCGACGGCTAATCGCCGCCCACGAGCAGGGCGGTTCTGCGCGCAGGAGGTGGAAGTCCCCGATTACGTAGCTGCGCATAGCAGGCGGGTACGCGCGTGCCCTAAGCCACGTCGGTAGTCACGCTATGTTATCAGGTTGCCTGCGATCCTCGCAGAACGGTGCCGAATCGTCCACAGATAATTCAGCCGCTGGATGTTCAAATAGCGAGGCCGCTAACAACCTAGACATGCCGAAGGGGCACCCTCAAGACGCGAAGGTACCCCTAGACCCTTGGCTCTGAGCCAGCTAACGAGCGCTTGACCTGATCAGCGAACCGCCGCCACGCACCGGCAGTGAACTGCAAGAGGGGGCCGCTGCGGTCCTTGGTGTCGCGTACGAGCACGCTCCTAGCGTGATCGGCCACCTCGACGCATTCCCCGCCGTTGCCAGAGCTGTGCGTGCTTTTACGCCAGTTCATCGTTTCCATTCTTCTTCCGCCACCCTCATTATCAGCTCATGTGAGGCACTACGCGGGAGTGCCTCACCACGAAGCATGTCTGACCTCTGCCGGACCTTGGCGACCATCTCGGCTGCCCGTGTCGTCTGCGGTGCTGTGAACGAATCCAGGTGGACGACAGTAGGTTCGCCTTCGCGGTCGGCTATGGACACAGCTCCCCCGAGACCAGCATGAGCGGCGACCTCAGCCGGTATCACCTGAATCAGGACCTTCGGCTGCTGGCTCTCGTCCGCCAGGTGGGTGAGCTGTTCGTACATCACCGCAGGTCCGCCTACGCCACGGTGCAGCACAGCCTCAGCCATGACAACGGTAACGGCTGGTGGCTGCGGACGTGAGAGCACCTGCTGACGTCCCATCCTGCCAGCCAGAAGGACATCCAGCGACTCAGTTTCATCTGGCTCGGTGGCCAGGATCACGCGAGCGTACGACTCAACTTGGAGCAGACCAGGGACCAGGGAGGGAGCCCAGTAGAACAGCGTGGTCGCGTTCTTCTCCGCGTCAATCCAGTCAACGAAGAACTCCGGAAACGAGGACCTTCCGTTCTTCTTGACGTGCTCTGCCCATTCCTCGATCAGCCCGCTTTCAACCAGGGCGTTGAGCTGCGGGAACTCTCTCCCATACGCGGCGGCTACCTCTTGGGATGGCGGACGCTGACCCGACTCCGCTTTCGCGATGACCGTCCGCTCGAAACCGAGTCGCTTCGCTAGCTCCTCCTGGCTGGTGATACCGGCTGCCACCCGTGCGCGGCGCAGCACGCGACCGAGGAACATCGCATCCGAGTCGTGGTCGTCGTGCTCCATTGTGCTCTATTCCTCTCCGGCGTGGCGACTGTGGCGGAACCGTGGTCCTTGCCCGTGCCACATAGCCAATTGTGCTCCCTAGCTGAGACGTTGGAAACCGAGATCACGTCGCCGCACGCCACTAGGGGACATCACCGATGCCAGCCGGAACCGCAGAGCGGAAGCATCCGCTTCATGCCATGACCACTTACGCGCTACACGACCGTAGACGCGAGCTTGAACACGCTACCAAGGGGATTACTTCGGATGCGCTCATTCAGGCGATGCTCCGGACAGAACTAGATGCTCACACGATGTCACCGATGAAGGGGTAGGGGTAGGTGCCGATGTCTCCCGTCACGGACCCGGCGCGAGAAGTTGCAGCCAGCCAGCCGGGACGCTTCGCCGGCCTGACGCTGGCGGAGCTGCGCGACCGCGAGAGGGAGGCCGAGGGCGCCATCGCGTTCTTCGGCCGCCAGGACCCGGTACCCCCGGCACGCGCCGACATGCAGGCCACGCTGGAGGAAATCAGGGCCGAGATCGCTAACCGCAAGGCCGGGTGAGCCGATGGCGGCAAACCTCGATCCCGGGCGAGGTACGTCCGTGGCCGTGTGGACCGTGCCCGACCCCCCTCATCCGCTCTGGCAGCTCACCACCTTCGAGCTGGGACACTACCTGACGCTTCTGGAAGCCGTCAGGAGCGTGGCCCCCGCCGGCAATCCGGTTCAGGACGACGTGGCAGACATGATCAACCAGGTGCGCGCCGAGCAGGACGAGCGGGAGCAGGCGCGAGAGACCTGGCCGGCCGGCACGTGGGGTGCCGTGGTTTCCGGCCCGGGGAAAACTCACGGCCCGGGAAGCCGGCCGTGACAGCGGGACCGGGCGGGAGGACACCACAATCCGGCCGACTTGACCGACTGACAGCCTCCCGCCCGGTCAGGTGACCCGCGATGCCGGACCCCATGGTGTGCAGTTGCGGTCTTGCCGCCGATACGCTGCGGTTCCTTGATGATCACCTGGCCAGGTATCCCGGCCATCATGAACGCGACAGCGGACGTGATGGCGCCGACGCCGAGGCGGAATCGCTCGTGCCCGTGCCGCCGCACCATATCGGCGCGCTGGCAACGTTTGAGCTGTTCGCGTACCGGCGTGCCCTGTCCAGCGGAATACAAAGCGGCTGCGTCCCTGATGGCGTCAAGGTCCGGCTCAGGCGCCGGCTTGACGTGGTGATAGCCGAGCAGCGCCGCCGGGCGCAGGCAGCGCGGGTATCCCGCGCTGATGAGGCGGAACGAGAGGAAAGAAGGGCTGCCCTTTATGCAGAGCGACACTGACCATCTATGGGACGCAGGAGCCGGTGAGCCCGCCGAGGTCGCAGATCCCGAGCCTCCCGCCCTCGGTTCGGCTGACTACATCAGACGATCTCTGGTGGCGAGCAGGGCCTTTGCCGGCCAGGTTCCCTGCTGCCCGGCGTCATAGACGCCCACCTTGCTGTCGTGAATTCCGGTAGCGCCGCGCTCGAGCGGCGCAGGGCCAGGCGAGGATTTTAGGACAAGCAACAGGCCCCCGTTCCCAGCTCTCGATCGGGCCGAAGGGCAAGGGGAACGGGCCGAAGGCGGCCCCCCGAGCCGATGCCCCCCGCCGCTCGGGGGGCCTGCCCTTTGGGCCTAGCCGGGTTCGCCGTCGTGCATCCGGCTGCCGGCGATCTTGCGTTTGGACTGCCAGCTTCGCAGCGCGGCGGGCGTCCAGCACGGCCGGCCATCGGGCATCTTGCCCTCACCGGGGATGGGGTTGCGGGTGCGGGATCGCTGGAACCGCTTGACTAATGTTGTCCTTGCCGCCCAGCCAGTAGTTCCACATCCGCGCCGGGTTCGGCACGCTGGGGTCGAAGGACGGCAGACGGCTCTGGCCGTCTTCCGGGGCGTTCTGTGTCACGGGCCGCCTTCCCACTCCTGCGGACCCCCCGCGAAGGAGCCTAGCCGCCCGCCGCCCCGGCCAGAAGCACCGGGCGGCTCGTCCGGCTGCCAGGGACGAGCGCGGCGACGCCGGCGAGGCTCGAGCTGATCCCCGGCGTGTCCGGCGGGCAGCTATATGGCGGCATCCCGCGCGCCCGCGGCGCACGAACTCATGCCCGGCGCAGGCGGGACGGGCACGGGCGTGTCCTGGCAGCCGACTGCGCGGGCGGGGCGCCGGGCCGACCGGGCCGACCGGGCCGACCGGGCCGCG
>JASHTQ010000243.1 GCA_030040475.1 Streptosporangiaceae bacterium | reverse complement strand
GGAAGGCGCGCCGGCCGACGCGGCGCAGGTTCCGGGGCTCTGCTGAGGTCATCGGCCCGCTCCCGGCTACGGAGCGGGGATCAGCGGCGCGCCCGACGGGCGCAGCACGTACCATTCGCCGCCGTTGAGATCGATCCCCTGGCCGGTGGCCTGCCCGGGCTGGACGTCGCCGGTGTAGGTGTAAAGCGGCCAGCCGTCATAGGTGACGACCCGGCCTCCGGCCGGATCAGGATCCGAGCCGAGCAGCGATGACTTCACCCCGGGGCCGGCCACGGCCCTGCCCCCGGATGGCAGCATGAGCGGCGGCCAGGTACCGGTGCACACCCCGGTACAGGTCACCGACCGCCGGTCGTCCGGCTGGAACATGTACAGCGTGTAGCCGTTGCTGGTGACCAGGACCCGGCCCACGCCGGGCACCGAGCGGGCCATCACCGTCACCGTCGGGCCATGTCCCTGGGTTCCCGCCGAGGATCCGCCGGAGCCGCCGCAGCCGGACACGAGCAGCAGCGCCGCGAGCAGCGCCGCGGGCAGCGCCCGCCCGCGGCTCGGCGGGCGAGCGGATCCGCGTTCCGGCCGGCTCGGCCGCATGGTCTCCCGCGCCTCCTCCGACCGTCGGAGGGCCGCCGACGATCGCTGGTACTACGACTGGTAGTTTTGGCTCGACCGTACCACCCTGGAGGTTGCGCGTAACTCATGCCCGGTATGAACAGCGGCCTGGATGTCAACGACCCGACGGTGGTGGCCGCGTTCCGGTCGGCGCTGTCGCACCAGGGGATCATCGCCTTTCTCATCATCGCGGTGCTGTCGGTGGCGTGGGTGAGCGTCCGCCGTCCCGGGCCGGCCGCAGGCCTGGACGGCGAGCCCGCCGCCGGGCCGGCCTGGTCGGCCGACCCGGCCGGGCGGCGGCTCCTGCGGATCGGCTTCGGGCTGCTCTGGCTGCTCGACGGCCTCCTCCAGATCCAGCCGGGGATGGCGGTCGGCCTGCCGTCGCAGGTCATCGAGCCCAGCGCGGTGAGCTCCCCTGCCTGGGTGCAGCACCTGGTCAACTGGGCCGGGACCACCTGGTCGTATCACCCGGTTCAGGTGGGCGCGGCCGTGGTGTGGATCCAGCTCGGGATCGGCCTGTGGCTGCTGGCCGCGCCCGCCGGCGCGCTGTCCCGGCTGGCCGGGGTGGCCAGCGCGGCCTGGGCATTGATCGTCTGGGTCTTCGGCGAGTCCTTCGGCGGCATCTTCGCCCCCGGCCTGACGTGGCTGTCCGGTGCCCCGGGGGCGGCGCTTGTTTACTGCGTCGCGGGCCTTGCCGTGGCGCTGCCCGACCGGAGCTGGCTGACGCCGCGGCTGGGCCGGGTCGTCCTGGGCGGGACAGGAGCGTTCCTGGTCGGCATGGCGGTGCTGCAAGCATGGCCAGGACGGGGCTTCTGGCAGGGAACCTCGGGCACGCTGGCGGGCATGGTCCAGTCGATGGCCCAGACATCGCAGCCGCGCGCGCTCGCCGCCCTGGTATCCGGCTTCGGTTCGGTGGTCGGCGCGCACGGGTTCGCGGTCAACCTCATTGCCGTCGTGGCGCTCGCGCTCACCGGCCTGGGCTTCCTGACCGGTCGGCGCCCGGTCGTCCGCGTCACCCTGGTCGTCTTCATCGCGGTCTGCCTGGCCGACTGGGTGCTGATCGAGGACCTGGGCTTCTTCGGCGGACTTGGCACCGACCCGAACAGCATGATTCCCATGGTGCTGCTGGCCGGCGCCGGCTACCTGGCCCTGACCAGGGTGCCCGAGCCCGCGTCGGCCGGCCCGGACCAGGTGCCGGGGCCTGGCTGGCGTGAACGGCTGCGGCCGCCCGCGCTGCGCGGCTCGCTGGCAGCCGCCAGCTTCGGGACGATGGCGTCGGCCTGCGCCATCTGCGTCATCGCCCTCGGCGCGGCCCCGATGGCACTCGCGCAGGCCACGCCGAACGCCAGCGCCATCCTGGCCCAGGCCATCGACGGCCCGGCCAACCCCATCGAGGGCCCCGCGGCGGGCTTCACGCTTACCGACCAGCGGGGCGGCCAGGTAAGCCTGGCCAGCCTGCGCGGCAAGGCGGTGCTGCTGACGTTCCTGGACCCGGTGTGCGTCTCGGAGTGCCCGCTCATCGCGCAGGAGTTCCGGCAGGCGGGCCAGCTCCTCGGCGCGCAGGCGCGCCGGGTCGAACTGGTCGCCATCAACGTCAACCCGCTGTACAACGAGGTGTCCTACACGCAGGCGTTCGACCGCCAGGAGGGCCTGGCGGGCACGCCGGACTGGCTGTACCTGACCGGCAGCCCGCAGCGGCTCCGCCAGGTGTACCGCGAGTACGGAGTCACCTCGCAGACCCTGCCCGCCGGGGCGATGCTCGGCCACTCCGACATCGCGTTCGTCATCGACCGCTCCGGCCGGCTGACCCAGGAGCTGGACCTCGATCCCGGGCCGGGTACCGCCGCCACGCAATCGTCGTTCGCCACCGAGCTCGCGACCGCGGCCCGGCAGCAGCTGGCCTCATGACGGGGTCCTGGCGTATCGCCCTGCTCGCCGGGCTGGCCGTCCTCACCGTCGGCTGCGCCAGCCCGCCCGGTCACCGGGCCGCCGCCGCGGTGCCCCCGGCGCCGCTCTCGCTGGCGACCTCGACCGCCATCTCCGGCACGACGTGGGCCGTGGTGCCGATGGGCGCGGCGTCGGGGCCGAACCTCTTCTGGCAGCTGTTCGAGCTCTCGCAGCCCGGCCAGCGGTGGTCGCTCGCCACGCCGCCCGACATCGCCACCAACGGCGCCCTCGTCCTGGCCAGCCCGGGCGGCCAGGCGCTGACGGTCGGCATCCGCCCCAGCCTGTACCTGGACTTCTCGCCGGTCACCGTCACCCGAGACCACGGTCGCAGCTGGACCACGCTGCCGCCGGAGGCCGGACTTGCCGACGTTCCCGACGCGCTGGCCGCGGCGGCAGACGGACAGGTGATCGCAATCGGCACCGGCGGCCAGGTCAGCCAGTACCACCAGGGGGCATCCGGGTGGACCGGCCTGACCAGCCAGCGCTCGCTCGCGGCGTCGCCTGCCGGCCGGCGCTGCGCCCTGACCGGCCTCACCGCGGCGGCGTCCACCCCCGCGGGAGCGCCGCTGGTCGCCGGCACGTGCGCCCGGCCGGGCCAGGCAGGGATCTTCGTCCGCACCGGGGACGCCTGGACCGCCGCCGTGGCGGCCCTGCCGGCCTCGCTCGGCGCTCAGCGCATCCGCGTGCTGCGGCTGACGATGACGGGGAGCCTTGACGTAGCGCTCCTCGAGGTCGGCGCCGGTTCGGCGGCCAGCGTGCTGACCGCCGCTAGCACGGACGGCAGCCACTGGACGCTGTCCGCCGCGTCGGGCCTGCTCGGACGGCAGGTCATCTCGGCGTCCTTCGGAGCCGGGGGCAGCGTCGCGGTCGTGCTGACCGGCGGCCGTGCGGAGACCATATCCGGTCCTGGCTCCTCCTGGCGGACGCTGCCCGCGCTGCCGCCCGGCCGCACCGTCACGCTCGCGCTGCCCAGCCCCGGCACCGTCGACGCGCTGGCCGCCGACGGCAGCACCCTGACGGCCTGGCAGCTCGCCCGGGGCACGGCCTCCTGGATCAGGGAGCAGGTCATCAACGTCCCGATCCAGTACGGCTCGTCGAGCTAGCCCGGCGGGAGCGGCGTCAGATCATGATGATGAGCATGAACGCCATCGTGACGCCCATCGCGATCCGGCAGCTCGTCGCCACCCACGGGGCGAGCACCGGGCTGGCGCCCGTCAGGCTCGCCGGGACCGCGCACGCCGCGGCCTGATCTGCCACGCCGGGCTGCGCGACCGCGGCCACGCCGCCGTCCGGCTCCAGGGCGACGGCCGGTGCCGCCGACGGCCCGGCCCCGGCCGGGGCACCGACCAGCACGGCCTGGAGCACCGGGCGCGGGACCGCGAGGCTGTAGTGCGGGCTGGCCCCAGGCCCGGACAGCCGGTCAAGGTCCCACACGCTGTAGCCGATCAGCGCCAGGGCGAAAAGGAACGCGAGTAGCGGCAGGCTCAGCGTCTGCATGCCGGATCCGCCGCCCATTCCCGCCATGCCGGACCCGCCGCTCGCCGCGGGCGCGGTAAGCGCGAGGAACATGTAGAGCATCGCCCCGGCGTGCACCAGGTGCGGCGCGCAGTGCCCGGCGGCCAGGGCACGCCGGCCTTCTCCCCGGACATCCCGTGCCACCTGGTAGGCGAACCACGCGGTCAGCACGCCGAAGACGACCGCCCACGCGTCGTTCGGCAGCGTGCTCAGGCCCGCCGCCAGCATCCCGGCCATCGCGATGGCCATCAGCAGGTGCGAGACGTCGATGTCGGCGACGACCGCGGCGCGGCCCAGCCGCCACGGGCGCAGCGTGACCAGCCGGGCCGCGCTCACCGCCGCGACCACGAGCATGAGCGCGGCGAAGATGTCCAGGATCCAGGCGGGCGTGCTCATGCCGGTGTCCCTTCCCGATGCGCCGGGACCAGCCCGGGCTCTGGTGACGCGGTGCGGAGCGGCCAGTAGGCCAGCGCAAGCAGGGCAAGCAGCGGGCCCGAATTGGGATCGGTGGCCCCCCCGGCCAGGATGGCCCCGAATGCCTCGCCGAACACCCAGATCACCGCGGCCACCACGATCGCAAGGACCAGGGTGCCGCGGGCCGCGGGCGGCGGCAGGAACACGCCTGCGGCGATGACCACCAGCGCCGCGGCCAGCACGATCGAGGCGGCCAGGCCCTGGTGGGCGACGAGCGAGGCGGCGCCCCTGTCGAGGGCGGCCAGCCAGCCGGGCTCGCCGCTCTCCATGCCCGCGATCATGCCGTTCAGCGCCTGCGGCGCCCGGTTCGCCGGCAGCAGCGCGAAGTAGGCCAGGCTGAGCCACAGCACGACCCAGAGCGCTCGCGCGAGCGGGACCCCGACCGCCCGCGCCGCGGTGAAGGACGCGCGCCTCCTGTCGTGGTCCGTCGGCCACAGCAGCACCGCGAGCAGCGCGTAGATGATCACCGCGCCCGGAGCGCCGTTGACCGGGTCGGCGCTGCCGTTCAGTATCCCGCCGAGCCCCTCGCCGAACCACCACACGCCAAGCGACCAGGCGATCGAGGCGCCGAGGGCGAGCCGTACCGTCGGTCGCCACGCGATCCCGAGCCCGAGCAGCAGCTGGATCGTGGCGAAGATGGCGTTCAGCACGACGGTGTTGTGCTCGACCAGCCGCGCGTCCCAGTTGATCGGGCTGGCGATGGCGCCCGGGTTGCCGGCTGCGGTGGCGCCGAGCATCTGGCCGAATGCCTTGGTGAACATGAACGACTGGTACTGCAGCACGCCGTCGAGCAGCCATATCCCGGCCAGCGCCAGTTGCAGCACGCGCCTGACGTCAGGCGCGTGCGTGGACGCCCCGGCTCCGACACCCAGCCTGCTCCGCCACGCGGGACGGGCTCCCACGGCGGCGATCTGACTCATCCTGCTCTCCTCGCTTGCCTGCCATAACCATCCGGGAATGCCAAGGGAAAATACTAAGGGCCGGCTTTCTGGGCTTCAAGAGTTAGCGGGTAGAAAGGTATCAGATTTAACCTGCCATCCGTGAAGAGGCAGGTGAGAGTCGTTCTGGAGGCGGAATTCCGGGGGAGAAGGAAAACCCTCTGGTGGTATTAGATAAACCAGGGGAGGGTATTTGGAAAACCCCACGGGGGTACCGCGCTCCGATCGGCTGCAAATGCGTCCCGCCGATCTCGGGGCGGCGAGCGGGAACGGCCGGAGCGTCACCCGGGGGAGAGCAAGGACGGTACGCCGCCGGGGCTGGCGGCCGCTCGTGGCGTTCACATGCAGCCGTCACGGCCACTCCGGGCAGTTCAGATAACAGCGCTGACCTTTTCACAGTGCCGCACCGGTCGGCCGGTCGGCAAGCACAGGCCGCGACCGCCTACCCGGCGAGTTCGTATCCGGCCTCTTCGACGGCGGCGCGCAGCGCCCGATCATCGGGCAGCGGATCGCCGGTGACGTGGGCCATGCCGGCAGCGACATCGACATCGATCTCCGTCACACCGGGGAGCCTGCCTATCTCGGTCCTGACGGCGGTGGCGCAATGGTCACAGCTCATGCCCGTGACGATAATGGTGCGAGTCTCCACGCCAACGATCATAAAACCGGAACCCGGCCGGGCACCGAGACGGGGCAGCGCCGGAGTACCGTGACTGTGAGCCGGTCTGGAGGTGATGGATGTGGCGGTGGCGCCCCCGCTGTCCGGCGCTGCCCAGGACATGGCCGAGTTCGAGCTCGTTATCGGCGGGATGACCTGCGCCGCGTGCGCCGCCAGAGTCCAGGGCAGGCTGAATAAGGTCGACGGCGTCACCGCGACGGTGAACCTGGCCACCGAACGAGCCCGCGTCACCGCCCTCGCGCCGATTTCCGCCGCGGATCTGGTCGGCGTGGTCGAGGCGGCCGGCTATTCCGCCGAGCTGGCCGTGCCCGAGCTCCGCGACGACGGGACGGCCGCGGCCGACGCCGCGGTGCGCCGGCTGAGCCGCAGGCTGATCCTGGCGCTGGTGTTCTTCGTCCCGCTGACCGACCTGTCGATCGTGCTGTCGATATTCCCCTGGTCGCGGTTCCCCGGCTGGCAGTGGGTGCTGGTGGCGCTGGCCGCGCCGGTCGCCACCTGGGTGGCGTGGCCGTTCCACGCCGCCGCGCTGCGCAACGCGAGGCACCTCTCGTCATCGATGGACACGCTGGTGTCGCTGGGCATCCTGGCCGCCTGCGGCTGGTCGGTGTACGCGATGTTCGTCCTGGACCGCAGCCGGACCGGGCTTGGCACCATGGCCGGGCTCATCCACGCCTCCGGCGGCGGGATCTACCTGGAGGTGGCCGCCTCGGTGACCACGTTCCTCCTGGCCGGGCGGCTGTATGAGGCCAGGGCCAGGCGCAGCGCCGGCGAGGCCATGCGTGACCTGGTCGCGGCCGGGGCGAAGGACGTATGCGTGCTCGGCGACGACGGCGCCGAGCGGCGGATCCCGGCGGACCTGCTTGGGGTCGGCCAGCGCTTCGTCGTCCGCCCGGGGGAGCGGATCGCCGCCGACGGGGAGGTCATGTCCGGCCAGTCCGCGGTGGACCGGAGCATGATGACGGGGGAGTCCGTCCCGGTCGACGCCGCCGAGGGCGACGCCGTCACCGGCGGCACCATCGTGCTGACCGGCCGCCTTGTGGTCCGCGCGGTCAAGGTGGGCAGCGATACTCAGCTCGCGCACCTGATCGCCATGATGGAGCAGGCACAGGCGCAGAAGGCCGGCATCCAGCGGCTGGCGGACCGGGTCTGCGCGGTGTTCGTCCCGTGCGTGCTGGCGTGCTCGGCGCTGACGCTGGCCGGGTGGCTGGCGGCTGGGAGCACGGCCGAGCACGCGTTCAGCGCGGCGCTGGCCGTGCTGATCATCGCCTGCCCCTGCGCTCTCGGCCTGGCCACCCCGGCCGCCCTGGTGGCGGCCTCGGGCCGGGCGGCCCAGCTGGGCATCTTCATCAAGGGCTACCAGGCCCTGGAGTCCTCACGGGCGATCGACACCGTGGTGCTCGACAAGACGGGAACCGTCACCACGGGCCGTATGACGGTCACCGCCGTCCGGCCCGTCCAGGGAACCGACCGCGGTGAGCTGCTCCGGTACGCGGGGTCGGTGGAACAGGCCTCCGAGCATGCCGTGGCCACGGCCGTGACTGCCCTGGCCGCGCGGGAGGCGGCACCGCTGGCGCCGGCCGCGGACTTCGCCGCGCTGCCCGGCCTGGGTGCCCGCGGCGTGGTGGACGGTCACGAGGTCACCGTCGGCAGAAACCGGCTGTTCGCGGAGCGGGGCGTTACCGTGCCCGCCGACCTATCCGGCTGGTGCGACGAGCAGGAGCGGGAAGGCCGCACGACGGTCCTTGCCTGCTGGGATGGGCAGATCCGCGGCGCGCTCGCGGTCGCCGACACCGTCAAGCCCTCCGCGGCACCCGCCGTGACCGCCCTGCGCGCCCTCGGGCTGCGCCCCATGCTGCTGACCGGCGACAACGCCGCCACCGCGGCCGCCGTGGCGGCCGCCGCCGGGATCGACGAGGTTATCAGCGGCGCGCTGCCCGCCGACAAGGCCACGGTGATCGCGGACCTGGAGGCGGCGGGGCGCCGTGTCGCCATGGTCGGCGACGGGGTCAACGACGCCCCCGCGCTGGCCGCCGCCCGGCTCGGGCTGGCCGTGGGCTCCGGTACCGACGTGGCGATCTGTGCGGCGGACATGATCCTGCTCCGCGACGACCTGGCCGTCGTCCCCGACGCCATTTCGCTGGCTCGTGCCACGTTCCGCACCATCCGCCGCAACCTGGCCTGGGCGTTCTGCTACAACCTGCTGGCCCTGCCGCTGGCCGCGCTCGGCTTCCTCAACCCGCTGATCGCCGCCGCCACGATGACCCTGTCCTCGGCCTTCGTGGTCTGGAACAGCCTGCGCCTGCGCGGCTTCACCGCTGTCAGCCCGCAATCCCGGTGAGATGACATTTGTCTCATGTTCTGACCGCGCGACAATGTCCGGCCGGGCGGCTGGGTAACATTCCGTCATCGCGGTGATGGTCGACAAGTCCGCGAGGTGACCTGTGATTCGTGAGGCCAAGCTGGTCGGGTTCTTCATCCTGCTGGCTGCAATTTTCCTGTGCGCGCACGCGGCGGGATCCCACCTCGGCCCGGTGAGCACCACCCACTCGCAGGTCAGCTCTCCGGGCACGGGCGGCGGCAACATGGGCGGCATGAACATGGGCCAGTCCGCCACCCAGGGACCGGCGCCCGCCGCCCGGCTTCGGGGCGCCCGGTGACAGACATCAGGCCCGCGCCGCAGGCGCCCAGTAATACCGCCGGCGACCAGATCGCGGCCGAGCTCGTCATCGGCGGGATGACCTGCGGATCGTGCGCCGCACGAATCGAGCGTCGGCTGAACCGGCTGGACGGGGTGGCCGCGACGGTCAACTACGCCACCGGCCGCGCCTACTTCACCCACCTGGGCGGCCGTGAGGTCGCAGAGCTCATCGGCGTGGTCGAGTCGACCGGGTATTCAGCGGCCGTGCCGCCCAGCCTGGAGCACCAGGGCGGAGCGGACTCCGCGACGCGCGCGCTTGGCCGGCGCGTCGCCGTCTGCGTCCCGCTCGCCGCGGTGGTCATCGCGCTCGCGATGGCGCCCGCGACCCAGTTCGCCGGCTGGCAGTGGGTAAGCCTGGCGCTGACCGCGCCGGTCGCGACGTGGGGCGCCTGGCCGCTGCACCGCGCCGCCTGGTACGGCCTGGGACACGGCGCGGCGACCATGGACACGCTGGTCAGCCTGGGAGTGGCGGCCTCCTTTGGCTGGTCGGTGTACGCGCTGCTGTTCGGCGGCGCGGACATGACCGGCATGAAGATGTCGTTCGCCTTCACCTTCTCCACCGCCAGCGGGCACACCCTGTACCTGGAGGCCGCGGCAGGCGTCACCGCCGCGGTGCTGGCCGGGCGTTACCTGGAGGCCCGCGCGAGGGAGCGTTCGGGATCAGCCCTCACCGCCTTGGCCGCGCTCGGCGCGAAGACGGTCTCGGTGCTGCGCGACGGCACCGAGCAGCGGGTGGCGGCGACCTCGCTGGTGCCGGGCGACCTGTTCGTTGTCCGCCCCGGCGAGAAGATCGCCACCGACGGCGTGATAGAAGAGGGCAGTTCGGCGGTGGACGCGGCGCTTGTCACCGGCGAGTCGATGCCCGCCGAGGTGGGCCCGGGAGACCAGGTCACCGGCGCCACGGTCAACATGAGCGGGCGGCTGGTGATCCGGGCCACCCGGGTCGGCTCCGACACGCTCCTCGCCCAGATCGGCCAGCTCGTCAGCCACGCCCAGGCCACCAAGGCCGGCGCGCAGCGGCTCGCCGACCGGATCGCCGCGGTGTTCGTGCCGTGCGTGATCGCGCTGGCTACCGCCACGCTCGGCTTCTGGCTGGGCACCGGCCTGCCCGCCGCGTCGGCCTGGAGCGCCGCCGTCGCGGTCCTCGTCGTGGCCTGCCCGTGCGCGCTCGGCCTGGCCACGCCGACCGCGCTGCTTGCTGCCGTCGGCCGCGGCGCCGAGCTGGGCATCCTGGTCAAGAGCGCGCAGGCCCTTGAGTCGGCCGGGCTGATCCGGGCCGTCGTCCTCGACAAGACGGGCACGCTGACCACGGGCGTCATGACCGTATACGACGTCATACCGGCGCCGGGCACCGACGGCACCGAAGCCCTCCGGCTGGCCGGGGCGGTGGAAGACGCCTCCGAGCATCCCATCGGCCAGGCTATCGCCAGGGAGGCCGCCGCCCGGCTGGGCGCGCCGCCCGCGGTCACGGGCTTCACCGCCCTGCCCGGAGCTGGCGTCCGGGGCACGGTAGAGGGCCGCGCGGTCACGGTCGGAAGCCCGCGGCTGTTCGGCGAGGCGTCCCTGCCCGTCCCGCCCGAGCTGAGCCGCGCCGCGCAGGCCGCGCAGGACGCCGGCCGGACCGTGATCCTGGTCGGCTGGGAGGACCAGGCCCGCGCCGCGGTGGTCGTCGCCGACCAGCTCAGGCCGCACGCCGCCGACGCCGTGGCGCGACTTCGCGACCTGGGCCTGCGGCCGGTCCTGCTGACCGGCGACAACGAACGCGTCGCCCGGGAGGCGGCCGGCCAGCTCGCCATACCCGCCGCGGACGTTCTCGCCGGCGTACGGCCCGAGGAGAAGGTCGCGGCCATCCGCCGGCTCCAGGCCGATGGGCTCGCGGTGGCCTTCGTCGGCGACGGCGTCAACGACGCGGCCGCGCTGGCCTGCGCTGATCTCGGCCTCGCCGTCGGCGCGGGTGCCGATGCGGCTATCGGTGCCGCCGACCTCACGCTGATCGGCGGCGACCCGTCCAGCATCCCCGCGGCCGTTCAGCTCGCCCGCGCCGCGCTGACGGTGATCCGCGCGAACCTGGCCTGGGCAGCGGGCTACAACCTGATCGCGATCCCGCTGGCCGCGCTCGGCTACCTCAACCCGTTGTTCGCCGGGATCGCCATGGCGGCCAGCTCGCTGATCGTGGTGACCAACAGCCTGCGGCTGCGCCGCTTCCGCGTGCGGTCCTGGCCGCGGGCGCGAGACGGGCGGCGATAGCCGTGGCTGCCGGAACCACATCCCCGGGCGTGACCGGACGAAGCTGGCTGGCCGACCTGGCGCGAAGCGCGGCCGGGCCGGTGATCTGCGCGATCGTGCTGACCGGGCTGCTGTCGGCGTGGGTCGCCACCGGCGGCGCGGGGACCCTGACCCGGGTCAGCCTCCAGGTCAGCCTGGCCGCGGTCCCGATGCGCGCCCTCACCCCGCAGGCATCGGCCAAGATCAACACCGCGACCACCTTCCTCACCATCCGCAACCTCGGCGGGACTCCGGACGAGCTGATCGCCGCGAGCAGCCCGGACGCCCGGCGGGTGCTGCTGACCGAGCGCACCGGATCGGCCGTGCTGAGGACCCCGGTGTCCGGCCTGCAGGTCCCGGCGCACGGCACCCTTACTCTGAGCCCATTCGGCGACGACCTCGTCCTGCAGAACCCCTTGTCGTTCGAGGACCTGCCGAGCGTGCCGCTGACCCTGACCTTCCGCCACGCGGGCACCGTCACCATCCAGGCCACCGTCACCGCCCCTGGGACCCCGTAACTGGGTAGCCGCGCGGGCCAGCCGGGTTTCCGTGCCTACGTCGCGCCAGCGTTACCCCGGTCTCCCGGTTTCGGGTCTCCCGGTTTCGTGGCGTGGCCGGGGTTCGTGGCGTGGCCGTCGGCGGGGTGGCCGGGGTTCGTGGGCTGGCCGTCGGCGGGCGTGAGCAGGCTGACCTGGTCGCCGGGGTGCAGCGTGATACCGGGGTCGGCGTCGGTGCGGGTGTGATCGTGCAGGACCGCGACTGGGGTGGTGCCAGGCGGCCAGGCGATGGCGCCCAGGCGGGCGCCGGCGGCTGGCGAGGCGGCACCGACGGTGAGCTCGATGACCTGGTAGCCGCGCAGCGGGTCGGGCGGTTGGAGCGCGGGCTCCCCGTCGCCGGGGTCTCGGCCGGCACCGGGCTGGGCTCGGACCAGCTGGTCATGGGAGTCGCTGATCTGGCGGCCGATGGCGCGCAGCACGCCGGCCCCGGTGACCCAGCCGTCCACGCGCTGCCCGTCGGCGGACAGAACGGGCAGCCCGTCACGGCCGTAAACCTCGAGCTGCCGCAGGCTCTGGGCGAGCGACTCGTCGGAGAACAGGACCTGCGGGTCGCCCTGATAGGTGACGGGCCCGGCCAGCGCGGCCCAGTCCGGCGCGGTGTCGTCGCCGCGGGCGGAGGGCGGGGGCGGCACGGCCAGCGCGGGGCTGAACGGCTGCATGACGGCGGCGACCCTCAGGTCGGTCAGGGCGCGCCAGGGAGTGGTGCGGTCGATGTCGGTGCCACGGCGCAGCAGCTTGGTGGTGTAGATGGTGCCGTAGGACGCCGCGCGGGACAATGCGGTGGCAATCCCGACGGCGAGCATGACCGGCAGGGTAAGGGCGAAGTCGCCGGTCATCTCGACCACGGAGGCCAGCGAGGTCAGCGGGGCGCGGGCGGCGGAGGCGAACACCGCGCCCATCGCCACCACCGCGTACAGCGCCGGCTGCCCGGCCGCGGCCCCGAAGACGTGATGGGCGATCTCGCCATAGGCCATGCCGGAGGTGGCCCCGATGAACAGGGACGGCGCGAAGACGCCGCCGGACCCGCCGATCCCGATGGTCAGGCTGCACGCGGCGATCTTGCCGAACGCCAGCACGATAAGGAACCACAGCGCGTACTGGGCGGCGGTGGCCTTGTACATCACCGGGTAGCCGACTCCGTACATCTGCGGGATGGCCAGCAGCAGCAGCCCGAGCGCGATACCGCCGACTGCGGGCCTGGCCCACTCCGGTCGGCCCTTCCACAGAACGTCCCACAGGTCCTCTGTCTTGTACAAGACGGCCTTGAACGCCAGGCCCATCAGGGCGGCGACGACGGCAAGGACGGCGACCAGGAGGTAGTCGCGGGCTTGGTGGAGCTCGATGCCCGGCGGGAAGCCGGACAGGAACGGCTTGTCGCCGAGGAACGGGATGGCGGTGATGTCGGCGATCATCGCCGCGAGCATCACGGTGAAGAGCGCGTCGATGGAGAATTCCCGCAAGATGATCTCCACGCCGAAGAACACCCCGGTGATCGGCGCGTTGAACGTGGCGGCGATGCCGCCGGCGGCGCCGCAGGCGACCAGGATCCGCATCCTGTTTTCCGGCATCTTGACCCACTGGCCCAGGCTGGAGGCCAGCGCCGAGCCGATCTGCACGATCGGGCCCTCCCGGCCGACCGACCCGCCGACTCCGATACACAGCGCGGAGGCGACCGCCTTGACGGCGCTGACCTGCGGGCGGATCCGTCCGCCGTTGTCGGCGACGGCGATCATCACCTCGGGCACGCCGTGGCCGCGCGCCTCCCGCGCGAACCGGTAGATCAGCGGACCGTAGATGAGCCCGCCGACGGCCGGGATGAGCACGAAGAACCCCAGGCCCAGCCACGGCAGGTGCGAGCTGGACACCCGGCCCTGCTGGCCGAACTCCTCGTGCCCGGTCGCCAGCCAGGTGAAGAAGTAGATCAGGTACCTGAACACCACCGCGCCCAGCCCGGACCCGGCGCCCACCACAAGCGCCAGCGCGAACAGGCCGCTGCGGCCTGCCCGCAGCCAGGCCGCCGCGCGGCCAGCCCACCGGCCGGCGCTCAGCCGGATCCCCGGCCCGGTCCCCGACCCCGTCCCCGGCCCGGCCTCCGGTCCCGTCCCCGACCCGGCCCCCGACCTGGCCTCCGGATCGGGCGCCGCGGTCTCCGCCGTCGTGCCGGTCATGGCCGCGCCTCCGGGCCGACAGCGGCGCGCAGCACGGGTCCGGCGGGCGCCGGAAATTCCGTGGCCTGGCCGTCCTGCGGTCCCTGCGGCCACTGGCTGTCGGGAATCTCCCCGGCCGCGTCCGCGAACGCGGCCAGCGCCGCGGCCACCGCCTGCTGGCGGGCCGCCGGGAGCTTGCGCAGGATGTCCTCGATCAGCGCACGGCGCCGTGCGGTGGCCTGGTCCACCACCTGCCGGCCCGCCGCGGTCGCAGACACAAGCACCGCCCGGCGGTCGGCGCGCGCCCGGTGCCGCCGGATCAGCCCCTTGCGGACCAGCCGGTCACACATCCGCCCGGCGGTCGACGGCGCGACGCCAAGCGCCGCGGCCAGGTCGACCATCCGCTGCGATCCGCGAGACGCCAGCACCACGAGCGTCCGGTACTGGGCGATCGTGGTTTCCTCGGCCGCCGCGCCAAGCGACCGGGTGGCCACCGCGATCAGCGACCGGCTCGCCGTCAGTACCGCGTCCACCGCGGCGGGGTCCGCCGCGTACCTACCTGCCGTGTCCTCGTCCAAGTCTCATGTCCTCAGCAATGTTTGCACTATGCAATAGTGACAGCATACATTATCCTGCCGAGGTGCTTGGATGGTGACCGCCGTCACCCTTCTCTCGGGCACTCGGGCGCCGAGCAAGCCGGGGTGCACTCGCGTACGAGCCCGGCTTCGTCGCGGTCTCGGTCACGGACACCGGCCAGGCCCGCTGGCAGCCGGCCTGGATCTGGGCCATATCTCGTGATGGACACGACCGTCATCTGCCGGCCATTCGCATCATCCACCTCACAGGGACCACCAGTCACTGAACGCGATGCCCTGAGCGGGGCTCGTGACGCACAAGCCCCTTCTTGCGGGGCCTGTGACCCACAAGCCCCGTTACCAGCAGGCAAATCCATCGTGATCATCACGAGATGCGGGCCAGAACCTGATTCTTCACCCACGGTATTCACCGTAACCACCACTCGACCTGGTCGGCGAATCCGGCCTTCTACTGCGTGCGGATGGCGTACCAGGCGTTCGCCGATTACCCGGACCAGCTGGTGACCGCGGCGCGCCTCGACCGCGTGCGGGAGGCGGAGGCCCGGCTGCTGACGAGCCTGCGTGCAGACGCGCCGGCGCCGGCGAACTTCCTGCCCGCCAACCCGGCCGCGGTCAAGTCCGCGCTGGAGACCGGCGGCGCGAGCCTGGTCAGGGGGACCCGGGACTTCGCCGGCGGCCTGCTGGACAACCACGGCCGGCCGCGGCAGGCCGACACGAGCACGTCCGCGATCGGGGCGGACCCCGCCGCCGCGCCGGGCAGGGTCGCCTGCCGCAACGACCTGACGGAACTGCTGCAGTACTCTCCGCAGGCCCCGCAGGTCCGGGCCACGCCGCTGCTGTGCAGCCCGCCGTGGATCAACAAGTACCACGTCATGGACCTCGCCCCCGGGGCGGAGCTTGATCGAGTGGGCGGCCAGGCACGCGCGCACGGTGTTCGTGATCAGCTGCCGGAACCC
>JASHTQ010000242.1 GCA_030040475.1 Streptosporangiaceae bacterium | reverse complement strand
GCGGGCATCCTCGGCACCGAGATCTTCGGCCCGGTCGCGCCCGTGGTCAGGTTCACCGCCGAGGACGACGCGGTCCGGTGGGCCAACGACACCGAGTTCGGCCTCGTCTCCTACGTCTACACCCGCGACCTGGCCCGCGGCCTGCGGGTCAGCGAGGCGCTCGAGACCGGCATGGTGGGCCTGAACCGCGGCCTGGTCTCCGACCCGGCCGCCCCGTTCGGCGGCGTGAAGCAGTCGGGCATCGGCCGCGAGGGCGCCCACGAAGGTCTGCTGGAATTCACCGAGACGAAGTACATCGCAACCAACTGGTGACGTTTTCCTCAGGTAGAGCGGCTAAGCTCTGCGTTTCATGGGCGGACTGCGTACCGGCGCTGAGACCCAGACCATAACGCGCCCGGTCGGCGAGACCGGGCGCACCGACCGCCGGAATCGGCCTGACCTGCGGCGGCGCCGGACCTCGGTGGCTGCCGGGTACCTGCTTGCGGGCGCGCTGCTTTTCGTCGTGTACCTGCGGCTGTCGCAGACCTACCAGCCGGACTCCGACAGCGCCAACATCCTGCTGATGGCGTGGGACCTGCTGCACGGCCACCTGCTGCTGCACGGCTGGTACATGTCGGATGTCTCCTTCTACCCCACCGAACTCCCGCAGTACGCGCTGCTGGAAAGCTTCCTCGGCCCGCACTTCGCGACCGCGCACGTGGCGGCGGCGATGACCTACACGCTCGTCGTCCTGCTCGCCGTGATCCTCGCCCGCAGCGGGTCCCCGGATGCCAGGCGGGCCCGGATCAGGACGCTGATCGCGGGCGGCATCCTGCTGGCCCCGCAGTTCGGCAACGGCGTCTTCGCCCTCGACCTGTCCGTCGGCCACATCGGCACCTCGGTCCCGCTGCTGCTGACCTGGCTGGTGCTGGACCGGATGCGGCCAGGATGGCGGGTGCCGGTGCTTACCGCGGTGCTGCTCGCCTGGGTGCTGGTGGCCGACCCGATCGTGTACATCGTCGGGGTCGGCCCGCTCGGGGTGGTCGCCGCGACCCGGGCGATCCGGGCCTGGCGCAACGGCGACGGCGGCTGGCGGCGGCGGATCGCCGCGGCCGGGTACGACCTGTCGCTGGGCGCCGCTTCCGTGGCCGCCGTCGTGCTCGCCTGGATCGTCAACAACGTGCTCAGCGCCCTGGGCGGCTTTACCGTGAACCGGCTGCCGTTCTACCTCACCGCCCCGGCTGACCTCAAGCACAACGTGCAGGCGTTCTGGAAGGTGCTGCTGGTCTTCGGCGCCAACCCCGACGGGGCCGGCGGCACCTGGCTGGCCCTCGCGATCCTGCACCTGGTCAGCGTGGTGCTGGTGGCCTGGGCCTGCTGCCGGGTGTTCCGGCGGTTCTCCGCTGCCGGCCTGGTCGACCAGGTGCTTGCCGTGGCGATCGTGCTCAACGTGGTGCTCTACGGCTTTACCAATGCCGCGTCCGAGGCGGCGCACGAGGTCGCCGTCATCGCCCCGTTCGGCGCGGCCCTGGCCGCCCGGGTGCTGGTGCGCAGCCGCGGCGCCGCCGTGACGGGTCGCACCCGCCGGGTCAGGCTGGCGACGTTGACCGCCTGGGTCGCCGGGATCGCGGTGCTGGCGGGCTACGCGGCGGGCCTGGGCTACGAGGTCGTCCAGCCGCGGGTATCCCCGGCTAACACCCAGCTCGCGTCGTTCCTGCTCGCCCACCATCTGCATGACGGCCTGTCCGGCTACTGGACTTCCAGCAGCGTGACCGTGGACAGTGACGGCAAGGTCCAGGTCAGGGCGCTGGCCAAGGCCACCGTGCAGGAAGACCTGTGGATGTCCAACGGCGGCTGGTACAACCCGAAACAGCACTACGCCAACTTCGTGGTGCTGGACAGCGGGCCTGGCTTCATGAACCGCTGGGAGCCGCTCGCGCTCGTGCGGCACTACTTCGGCCGCCCCGCCCGGGTCTACACGACCGGCTGGTACACCATCCTGGTCTACGACAAGAACCTGCTGCCGGAGATCCCCTCGGGATCCGGGATCAGCTAGGCACCGGCGCCGCCGTGGGTGCCAATCCGGCCGCTGCCCTTTGCTAAGGTCGCTTCGTGGTCGAGCGCGTAGCCGATACGGCAGGCGGGATGCCTGCGGGCGGGGCCGCCGCCGGGGAGTCACCGGAGGCGCACGCACGGCGTGCGCCCCTGGCAGGGTGGATCTGGCCGGTGGCGATCGCCGTGGCGGCCGCCGTGCTGTTCCTGTGCTACCTGCGGCTGTCGGACACCATCCCGGTCAACTCCGACGGCTCGGACCAGGCGCTGCAGGCGTGGGACATGCTGCACGGCAACTGGCTGCTGCGCGGCTGGACCGTCGGCGACGTGTCGTACTACACCACCGAGATCCCCGAGTACATCCTCGTCGAGAAGGTCATCGGCCTCGGCGCGAACGTGATCCACGTGGCCAGCGCCGTCACCTACACGCTGCTCGTGCTGCTGGCGGGCCTGCTGGCAAAGGGGCGGGCAAGGGGCAGCCAGGGCCTGATCCGCGCGCTGATAGCGGCCGGGATCCTGCTCGCCCCCGAGCTCGATCACGGCATCCACCTGCTGATCTCGCAGCCCGACCACCTCGGCACCCAGGTCCCCCTGCTGTTCATCTTCATCGTCCTGGACCGGGCGACGACGGCCGACGCCTCCGCCGCGTGGCGACGCTGGTACACGCCAGTTGCCATCGCGGTGATGCTGACCTGGGTCGTCATCTCCGACCGGGTCGCGGTGTTCGACGCGGCGGCCCCCCTGGTCATCGTCTGCGGCCTGCGCGCCCTGTGGGCCATCGTGCACGACCGTAAGCGGTGGGCCTCCCAGTGGCTGGAGTTCTCGCTCGCGGTGGCGGGCATCGTCTCGTTCGGCGCGGCCGAGCTCGTGGTCGCGGCGATCAAGCACATCGGCGGGTACACGTCCCTGCCGCTGCCTGCGGGGCTGGCGACCGTGCATACGATCCCGCACCATCTCGTGCTGACCGCGGAGGGCATCCTTGACCTGTACGGCGCGGGCATCCCCGACGCCTCGCCGGGCGTGGGAGTGGTCTTCGCCGTGGTGCACCTGGCCGGCGTGGCGCTGGCCCTGTGGGCCTTCCTGCGCGCGTTCCGCCGCTTCTTCTCCGCCGATCTGGTTGTCCCTGTGCTGGCCGTGGGAATCGTGGCCAACCTTGCCTTCTACGTCCTCAGCGTCGTCCCGGCCACCTGGTTCGACACCAGGGAGATCGCCGCGGTGCTGCCCTTCGGCGCCGTGCTCGCCGGCCGCCAGCTCGCCGAGCCGCTGGCCGGGGCGTGGCTGAGGCCGGCGCTGGCGGCCGTGCTCGCCTGTTACGTGGCCGCACTCGGATACGGCGCCGCGCAGTCCCCCGTCGTCTCCGACGGAGCGCCGGTCGCCGACAGCGACGCCGCCGTCGTCGGCTGGCTCGAGGCCCACAACCTGCACGTCGGGCTCGGCACCTACACCGAGGCGAACGTCATCACGCTGGACAGCGGCGGCCGCGTCGCGGTCAGGACGGTGACGTGGCGGAGCTCGGGTGCCGTGCCGCGTGCCTACGAATCGGAAGCGTCCTGGTACAACCCGAAGCTGAGCTACGCCAACTTCGTGGTGGAAAACAGCGCCGATCACGGCGGCGTCTCGCTCATCCCGCAACGCGACATCCTCGCGCTCGCCGGGCCGCCCGCCCGCACCTATCGCTACAAGACGTTCACGATCATGGTCTGGAACCACAACCTCCTGGCTGACCTTGGCGGCCCGCCGTCGGCCTTCCCCGGCGACATCCCTTAACGGCCCGCCGGTGGCAGCGTTTCCCGGCTAACGCGCCCGGAGGTTCAATAAACTGGCGGAATGATTAATGGCCGCCGGATCGGCGTCGTGCTGCCCGCCTACAACGCAGAGGCCACGCTGGCACGAACCGTAGCCGAGCTCGACCGGGAGATCGTCGACGAGATCGTGCTAGTCGACGACGCCAGCACCGACCAGACGGTTACCTTGGCTCGTGAACTCGGCCTGGAGCCAATCAGCCACACGCTCAACCTCGGCTACGGGGGGAACCAGAAGACCTGCTACCGGCGGGTGCTCGAGCTCGGCGCGGACATCATCGTCATGGTGCATCCCGACTACCAGTACTCGCCGCTTCTCGTCCCCGCCATGGCCTCGATGATCGCCTACGGCGAATACGACCTGGTGCTGGGCTCGCGCATCCTCGCGCAGAACTCGGTCGCCCGCGGCATGCCCAGGTACAAGTACGTCGCCAACCGCTTCCTCACCTTCGTCGAGAACGTCCTGCTGCAGCAGAAGCTGTCGGAGTATCACACCGGCCTGCGCGCCTTCAGCAGCACGCTGCTTGCCAGCCTGCCGTTCGAGCGCAACTCCGACGACTTCGTCTTCGACAACCAGATCATCGCGCAGGCCGTCTCGGTGGGCGCCAGGATCGGCGAGGTGTCCTGCCCGACTCGGTACCAGACCGAGTCGTCGTCGATCAACCTGCGCCGCAGCATCAAGTACGGGTTCGGCGTGCTGCGCGTGAGCGGGCAGTACCGGCTGCGCAAGCACGGGATCCGCCACTATCCTTACCTCGATTTCGATCCCGCCCTCGTCCTCGCCAGGCTGCAGGCAACCGGCGCAGCGGCGACGGCCACGGCGACCGCGAACGAGTCGGCTCGAACCGACGGCTAGACTTCGGGGGTCTTGCCAAAGAGGAACGGCACATGTCGAAGTCATCTGACGCGCAGACTCCTATCCGCGATGACGCGCGCCCGGCCGGCCTTCCCGGCCAAGAGGGACAATCAGGGAGGCGTCGTTTGACGATTGCAAGCGTCGGGCTGCTCCTGTTCGCGGTCGCGTCCGCGGCGACCGGCCAGGTAATGCTCAAGCACGGCATGCAGGTCGCGACGGCACGGGCGGCCCATTCGGGCGGATCCCTCGTGCTCCGCGCGGCCACCTCGCCGTGGGTGCTGCTGGGGCTGGTGGTATTCGGCATCTCCGCGATCGCGTGGCTGGCCGCGCTGTCCAAGGTGCCGCTGAGCGTGGCCTACCCGTTCAATGCGCTCGGCTATATCGTCATCCTGATCGCGAGCGTCCTTGTGCTGCATGAGCGGGCCAACGTGATGACGTGGCTGGGCTCGCTGCTTGTGGTGTCCGGGCTGCTCATCGTGGTATTGACCAAGCCAACGTGAAGGCACTGGTCCTGGCCGGGGGGTCGGGGACGCGGCTGCGGCCGATCACCCACACGTCGGCCAAGCAGCTGGTGCCCGTGGCGAACAAGCCCGTGCTGTTCTACGGCCTTGAGGCGCTCCGCGACGCCGGGATTACCGACGTCGGGATCGTGGTCGGCGACACCGAGCCCGAGATCCGGGCCGCGGTCGGCTCGGGCCAGGCGCTCGGGCTCGAGGTGACCTACATCAGGCAGTCGGCCCCGCTCGGGCTGGCGCATGCGGTGCTGGTGAGCAGGGAGTACCTCGGCGACGACGACTTCGTCATGTACCTGGGCGACAACTTCATCGTCGGCGGCATCAACGCGCTTGTGGAGGAGTTCCGGGCGTCCAGGCCGGACGCCCACATCATGCTGACCCAGGTGCCTGACCCGCGGCAGTTCGGCGTGGCCGAGCTCGACGAGGCAGGTCAGCTGATCGGCCTGGAGGAGAAGCCGAAGCAGCCGAAGAGCGACCTGGCCCTGGTCGGCGTGTACCTGTTTACCCCGGCGGTGCACGAGGCAGTGGCCGGCCTCGCCCCGTCGTGGCGAGGCGAGCTGGAGATCACCGAGGCCATCCAGTGGCTGGTACGGCACGGCCGCAAGGTCACCTCCACGATCATCTCGGGCTACTGGAAGGACACCGGCAACGTCCCGGACATGCTCGAGGTCAACCGGACCGTGCTTGAGAGCATCGAGCCCGCCGTGGCGGGCGTCGTGGATGCGGCGAGCGAGCTGATCGGCCGGGTGGTCGTCGAGGCCGGGGCCAGGGTGACCGCGTCGCGGATCGTGGGACCCGCTATCATCGGCGCGGGCAGCGAGGTGACGGGCTCCTACATCGGCCCGTTCACCTCCGTCGCGCCCGGCTGCGTCATCGCCGACAGCGAGATCGAGTACTCGATCGTGCTGGAGCGGGCGTCGATCCGGGGGGTACGCCGCATCGAGGCGTCGCTCATCGGGCACGAGGTCGAGGTGACCCCCGCGCCCATGGTGCCCAAGGCGCACCGCCTGGTGCTCGGCGACCACAGCAAGGTGCAGATTAGCTCTTAGCTCCTGAGGGGGAAGCTGCGTGAGGATCCTGGTGACGGGCGGGGCAGGATTCATCGGCTCGCATTACGTGCGCACGATGCTGTCCGGCGGATATCCCGGTTTCGAGGCCGCGGCGGTGACGGTCCTCGACAACCTGACCTACGCCGGGAACCTGGAAAACCTTGCCCCGGTCTCGGCCAGCCCGCGGCTGCGGTTCGTCCGCGGCGACATCGCCGACGCCGCGCTGGTGCGCTCGCTGGTGCCCGGCCACGACGCGGTGATCAACTTCGCCGCCGAGAGCCACGTGGACCGCTCGATCAGCGGGGCGGCGCCGTTCGTCGCCACCAACGTGGCCGGGGTGCAGGTGCTGCTGCAGGCGTGCCTCGACGCCGGGGTCGGCCCCGTGCTGCAGGTCTCCACCGACGAAGTGTACGGCAGCGTGGCGTCGGGCTCGTGGACCGAGCAGGCTCCGCTTGAGCCGAACTCTCCCTACTCGGCGGCCAAGGCCGGCGGCGACCTGATCGCCAGGGCCTACGCCCGCACCCACGGGATGGACGTGCGGATCACCCGCTGCTGCAACAACTACGGCCCCTACCAGTACCCGGAGAAGGTCATCCCGCTGTTCGTGACCAACCTGCTCGACGGCAAGCAGGTCCCGCTCTACGGCGACGGCGGCAACGTGCGCGGCTGGATCCACGTCGATGACCACTGCCG
>JASHTQ010000241.1 GCA_030040475.1 Streptosporangiaceae bacterium | reverse complement strand
CCGCGGGGGCCTCGGCGGCCTCGGCGGCGGCCGCGTCCGCGTGGTCGCCGAGCGCGCGGCGGAACGCGGCCAGGGCGGCCAGCCGGTCTTCCGGGTGCACGAACTCGAGCAGCCTGCGGCCTACCAGGTCACGGGGCGAATAGCCGAAGTCCTGCACCGCCGGGCTGGCGTAGCCGATCACCCCGACCAGATCGCAGACCAGCACCAGGTCGCTGGTCCGGTCGGCCAGGTCGCGGAGGTTCCGGCTTGACTCGCGCCATATCTGCAGCACCATGCCGTTCTGCCCGACCAGCATGAAGACCCGCACGGCCAGCACGAGCACGCCCGCGCCGCCCGCCACCACCAGCACCACGCCGTACGTCGGCACCCCGGCCAGGCCGTATCCGATCACCACCACGGTCGCCACGCTCGCGGCGAGCGCGGCGACGACCGTCGCCGCCGCCGCGGCGCCCGCGGTGTACCCGCGGGTCCAGCGCGCCTGCGTCCGCGCGGCCATCGGCCATGGCGCCAACCCCAGCAGTGCCGCGGCGGCCAGGGCCATCAGCTGCGCCGCCAGGCTCAGGTGGCCGCCCGATACCCGCCCGCCCACGGCCAGCGCGTCGCCCACGGCGACCGCGAGCAGGGCCACGTAGGGCAGCATCACCCGTCGCCAGGCGGTGGTGACCAGCGGCAGCAGCAGGCCGAGCACGGCCAGGTCCGCCAGCGGGTGGATGAGGGCGAGCAGGAACGTCCCCGGCCGGTCGCCCGACCGGTGGAACTCGGAGCTGAACAGCGTGACCCAGCCGACCACGAGCAGGGCGACCGCCAGGACGTACCCGTCCGCTAGCCCGGGCAGCACCGAGGAGGTCACCGGGCCTTCCGGCCCGGGCTGCGGCGGCTGCTGCTGCTGCTGCTGCTGCGACGCGGGCGCATGGTCGCGCTCGGCCGTCGTCAGCACCGCGACGCCGACCGCCGCTGCCGCCACCGCGAGCAGCGACGGCAGGTCGGCCAGCGACAGGCCGCTGGGGAGGTTCAGCGTCCCGCCCACGACCTGCTGGATGATCAGTGCGGCGCACCAGCCCAGGGCGGCAAGGGCGAGCCAGCGGTACCCGCGCGCGACGGCACTCGCGTGCCCGCGCGCGCCGAGCCAGAGGCTCGCCGCCGCCCCGCACCACGCCAGCATGCCGAGCACGGTCATGCTCGACACCCCGAGATGATCAGGCGCACTGGGCTCCTTCCGTTCCGGACCCTGTCGTTGGTGCGCTGCACGTACCCAGCAAAGCTGATGACTTCGCCCGCGTTACCGTTACGTCTTCGTAACGAAACGTCGCCGGCCTGACGCACACTCGCTCGCCGAGCGCCGGCGGCCACCGGGATCCCGGCCCCAATCCAGACGGCCTCGCAACCGGTATGTCGTTTACTCTACGTACCCGAGATCACACTTCGGTTGAGGAAGGGCGTCCAGCGGGAGACAAACTCCGGAGCATCGCGATTCCCCGAGCGTTTTGGTGTCGTTCATCCGAATTCGTGAGCAATATGTGGTTTTTGTCACAACTTGAGAGGACAAAACGGACATGAAAGCCATGCCTCGGCATGACTTCCATGATTCATCCGATCCGGCCGCCGCGTGATGCGAACGGCGCAGCCGTAATTTCTCAGATAGTGACATTCGCGTTCGCCCTGGCGAGCCGGACGGGCGGCGCGGCGGGCGGCGCGGCGGGCGGCCGACCGCACCGTGGCGCCGGTCTTGGGCGCCGGGGACATCGTTCGCGTCGGCGAAATGCCCGGTACCTGACCCTGGTCGTCGCGCGCCGGGATCCGTGTGGTCTGGTTGTCTTGATTTAGACTCCTGCGCAGTCGAGACAGGGAGGACGCCGTGCGGAAGGTCCTGATAGCGAACCGCGGCGAGATCGCGGTGCGCATCGTTCGGGCTTGCCGTGACGCCGGGCTGGCGAGCGTTGCCGTCTACGCCGAGCCCGATCTGGACGCGCTGCACGTGCGGATGGCCGACGAGGCGTACTCGCTGTCCGGCGTCACCGGCCCGGAGACCTACCTGGACATCGACAAGGTCATCAAGGTGGCGGTGGCGTCCGGCGCGGACGCGGTGCACCCCGGCTACGGCTTCCTCGCCGAGAACGCCGACTTCGCCCGCGCGGTCATCGCGGCCGGCCTGACCTGGATCGGGCCGCCGCCTGAGGCGATCGAGGCGCTCGGCGACAAGGTACGGGCCAGGCACATCGCGGCGGCGGTAGGGGCGCCGCTCGCGCCGGGCACGCAGGACCCGGTCGGGGACGCCGGCGAGGTGCTGGCGTTCGCGCGCGAGTACGGCTTCCCGGTCGCGATCAAGGCCGCGTTCGGCGGCGGCGGGCGCGGGCTGAAGGTGGCGTGGCGCGCGGAGGAGGTTCCTTCGCTGTACGAGTCGGCGGTCCGCGAGGCGACCGCGGCCTTCGGCCGCGGGGAGTGCTTCGTCGAGCGGTACCTGGACCGGCCGCGGCACGTCGAGACGCAGTGCCTCGCCGACTCGGCCGGCCACGTGGTGGTGATCTCGACCAGGGACTGCTCGCTGCAGCGCAGGCACCAGAAGCTGGTCGAGGAGGCGCCCGCGCCGTTCCTGTCCGCCGCGCAGATCGAGGAGCTCTACCGGTCCTCGAAGGACATCCTGCGCCGGGCCGGCTACGTCGGCGCCGGCACCTGCGAGTTCCTCGTCGGCCAGGACGGCACGATCAGCTTCCTCGAGGTCAACACCCGGCTGCAGGTCGAGCACCCGGTCAGCGAGGAGGTCACGGGCATCGACCTGGTGCGGGAGATGTTCCGGCTGGCGGCCGGGGAGCCGCTCGGTTACGACGACCCGCCCGCGCGGGGGCACTCGATCGAGTTCCGGATCAACGCGGAGGACCCGGGCAGGAACTTCCTCCCCGCGCCCGGGACGATCACCGCCTGGTCTCCCCCGTCCGGTCCCGGCGTCCGGCTGGACTCCGGGTATTCGGCCGGGATGACGGTGCCGCAGGTGTTCGACTCGCTGATCGCCAAGCTGATCGTGACCGGCGCCAGCCGCGAGCAGGCGCTGCAGCGGGCCGCCCGCGCGCTGGCCGAGTTCGAGGTCGGCGGCATGCCCACGGTGCTCCCCTTCCACCGCGCGGTGGTCGCCGACCCGGCGTTCGCCTGCGCACCGCTGCGGGTGCACACCCGCTGGATCGAGACCGAGTTCGCCACTCCGATGCCTGCGCAGGAGCCCGCCGCCGCCCCCGCCTCGTCCGGGGAGCGGGAGAGGATTACGGTGGAGGTCGGGGGAAAGCGGCTCGAGGTGGTGGTGCCCGCCGACCTCGGGGGTCCCCGCCGTACCCCCGCCGCTCCTTCTAGTTATCCAGAACGAAGCCGCGGTGGCGGTCGCGGGCACCGGACTGCTCAGGGGGCCAGCGGGGACGCGCTGATCAGCCCGATGCAGGGCACGATCGTCAAGATCGCGGTGGCGGACGGGCAGCGGGTGTCGGCCGGCGAGGTGATCGTGGTGCTTGAGGCGATGAAGATGGAGCAGCCGCTGACCGCGCACAAGGACGGGGTGGTGAGTGACCTGTCCGTGACCGTGGGCCAGACCGTGACCGCGGGCGCGGCCATCTGCGAGCTCAAGGACTGATCCGCCATGGCCAGGCTGCCCGGTGACCCCAATGTGGGGCAGCAGGTGCTGTTCGCGCTGGGGTTCCGGCTGCCGTCACGGAACCGGGAGTGGGTTCGGCACGAGCTGACCGACGCGGGCTGGCGGGGACGGCTGGCCGCCCGGCACCTGATCGTGACCGTGCCGATATGCGCGGTGCTTGCGCTGCTGCCCGGCGCGCTGTGGATCCACATCGCGGTGCCCGGCCTGTTCCTGCTGTGCAGCGAGGGCATCGTGGCGATGTACGCCGACGACATCCGCGTGTCCCGGCTGCGCAGGAACGGCCTGCCCGCCCCCGACGACCCCGACCTAGGCCGCCCGTCGCACTGAGGTCCGGCCGCTGACGAGCTATCGGTAGCTCAGGGGGCGTCTGGGGTGAACTCCATGAGCTTCCTGGCGACTTCGGTGATGCTGCCGGAAAGGGAGGGGTAGACGGCGAAGGTGTGCGCCAGCTGCTCGGCGGTCAGGCGCTGCTCGACGGCGATCGAGACGGCGAGGATGAGCTCGCTGGCGCGCGGAGCCACCACCACGCCGCCGAGGATCACGCCGGTGCCGGGGCTGGTGAGCAGCTTGACGAAGCCGTCGGTTACGCCCGCCATCTTTGCCCGCGGGTTGGTGGCCAGCGGCAGCTTCTGGACCCGGGCGGAGATCTCCCCGGCGCTGACCGCGCGCTGGGTGACGCCGACGGTGGCGATCTCCGGGTCGGTGAAGATCGTGGCGGCGACGTGGCCGAGCCGAAGCGGGCCGACGGCCTCGCCGAGCGAGTGCCACATCGCGATCCGGCCCTGCATCGCCGCGACCGAGGCGAGCATCAGCACGCCGGTGCAGTCCCCCGCCGCGTACACCCCAGGCGCCGACGTGCGCGAGACGCGGTCGACCTCGATGAAGCCGCGCTGGTCGACCTTCACGCCCGCCTCGTCCAGGCCGATGCCCTCGATCCGCGGGATCATGCCGACCGTGAGCAGGCAGTGGCTGCCGGTCACGATCCGGCCGTCGGCCAGCGTGACCGCCACGCCGTTTCCGTCGCGGCGCACGGCCTGGGCGCGTGAGTGGCCGAGCACGGTCATGCCGCGGCGGCGGAACACGTCCTCGATCAGGCTGGCCGCGTCCTCGTCCTCGTGCGGCAGCACCCGGTCCCGGGAGGAGATGAGCGTGACCCGCGAGCCGAGCGCCAGGTAGCCGCCGGCGAACTCGGCTCCGGTGACGCCCGAGCCGACCACGATAAGGTCCCGCGGGATCTCGGTCAGGTCGTAGAGCTGGCGCCAGGTGAGGATGCGCTCGCCGTCGGGCTCCGCGTCCGGCAGCACCCGCGGCATCGCGCCGGTCGCGATCAAGATCGCGTCCGCCTCGATCTGCTCGCCGGCGGCCTCCACCGTTCTCGGGCCGACCAGGCGGCCGGCGGCGGCGATGACCCTGACGCCCTCGGTGGCGAGCCGGGCGGCGATGTCGGCGGACTGCGCCCTGGCGAGGTCGGTGATCCTGTGGTACAGGCGGGCGGCGTTGACCGTGGCCAGGCCTCCGCTCGCGATGCCGAGTCCGGCGGACCTGTTGAGCAGGGCCATCGCGTTGGAGGTCTCGATGAGCGCCTTGGAAGGCACGCAGTCGGTGAGCACGCACGCGCCGCCGAGCCCGTCGCAGTCGACGACGGTGACGTCGGC
>JASHTQ010000240.1 GCA_030040475.1 Streptosporangiaceae bacterium | reverse complement strand
TTTACGCCGACCCGTCCGGTCACCCGTTCTGCCTCATCGCTATCAGCGCGGATACGTGAGCCACTCATCGTTCGGCAAAAATCAAAGGACCTTAGGCAGAACGAGCGCTGGCCTTAGCTCCGGCCCCTGCTGGCTGCCCGGCGTGGCTAGAGCAGGCTGACCGCGGTGTCGACGGCGGCGGCCACGTCGTCGTCGGCGGGGTAGAGCAGGGAACGGCCGGCCACCAGGCCCTTGACGGTCGGCAGCCGGAGCGCCTTGCGCCAGCCGGCGAACGCGGACTCAGGGTCGTCGGGGACCTCGCCGCCGAGCAGCAGCGCCGGCAGCGTGGACGCGGCCATGACCCGCTCCATGTCCGGTACCACGGGCACCTTCAGCCAGGTGTACGCGGAGGTCGTGCCGAGGCCGGAGGCGATGGCGATGGCCCGCATCATCGCCTCGGCGGACAGGTCGTTGCGCACCTGGCCGTCGACCCGGTGGGAGATGAACGGCTCGAGGATCGCGGCCAGCCGGCGGTCGGCCAGGCCGGACACGGCGTGCGCGCACGCCTGCAAGGTGGCCGGGGTCGCCGGGTCGTCGGGGTCGATCCGGATCAGCATCTTGCCGCCGTCGAAGCCCATCCGGGATATCGCGGCGGCGTCGTAGCCGGTGAACCTGTCGTCGATCTCGAAGACGCTCCCGGCCAGGCCGCCGCGGTTCATCGAGCCGATGACCACCTTGCCGTCAAGCGCGCCGAGCAGCAGCAGGTCCTCGAGCACGTCGGCGGTGCCGAGCACGCCGTCGACTCCCGGCCTGGCCAGGGCCACGCAGAGCCGCTCGAGCAGGCCGGGGCGATCCGCCATGGCGGCCCCCTCCCTGCCCGCCCGCAAGGAGCCGCGGGCCGGGTGGTCGGCGGCGATCAGCACCAGCCGGCCGCTCGGGCCCAGCAGCGACGGCGCCCAGGGGGCGCGCTTGCGCGAGAGCGCCGCCTGCGCCACCATCTCGGGTCGGCGCGCGCGCGTGTCGATAACCTCCGCGATCCGGTCAGCGAACATGCCCGGCCCCCGCACCAGCCCTAGCGCTCATCCGGTGGTCAGCAGGAAGTCCAGGCAGGACCCATCCTGGGCGATGTCGATCACCGCGCCGCGCAGCACCCCGGAGGAGTAGTCGCTGCCCGGATTCACGCACAGCGTCCGGCCGATCTTCTGCGCCGCGCGTGACTCGTGGATGTGCCCGTGCAGGCCGACCACCGGCTGATGGCGCTTGATGGCATCGCGCACCGCGGTGCTGCCGACCGGGATGATGCTCGGCCGGCCGCCGCGGATCACCGGCTTGAGCGTCTCGTCGAGCTCCGGCGCGTCGTCCAGGCCGGACGCGTACGGCGGGCAGTGCAGGTTGAGGATGAACGGCGCGCCGGCAGGCAGCGGGTCCAGCATCTCGTCGATCTGCTTGGCCAGTTCGTCCTCGGTGCACTCGCGTTCGGTGTTCCACGGCGTGGTGGGCACGATGCCCAGGCTGGCCATCGTGACCGGCCCCAGGTCGCAGAGCTCGAGCTCCGGGCACTCCACCCGCGGGTGCGCCGCGATCACCGGGTCCGCGTCCACCGGGTCGTCGTTGCCCGGCGTGATGATGCAGCGGACGGCCGGGTCCAGCCGCTCGGCCGCCATGTCACACCAGCGCTGCATCTGCGCCGAGATCTCGGTGCGGAACAGCCGGTCGAGGGCGCCCGGGTCGGCGGTCAGCCGGTCCAGCTCAGCGGCGTCCATCCGGACCGGGTACAGGCCCGCCTTGCCGAGGTCGCCGGCCAGCCGGTCCCAGTCCGACTCGGGCACGGCGATGTCGTCGCCGCGCACGCTCGCGCGCAGCAAGCCGTCCTGCGTGAGCACCGGCACGATGGCCTTGCCGGCGAAGTCGCCGCCGAGGATGATCACGTCCGCCTCGTACACCTTCGCGGCGGCGAGGAACTTGCGGAAGCAGACCTCTGAGCCATGCACGTCGGTGGCGAAGTAGATACGCAGCGCGCGCTGCTTGCCGGCCTTCTTGCGCAGCATCTGCTACTCCGGTGGAAGTTCCCGCATCGCCATGGACAGGTCAAGCGCGTTGCGCTGCCTGCGCACGCTGCGGGCGATCAGGTAGATGACCGGCCCGGCGCCGAGCACGATCACCAGCGTGAGGATCGACTCCCAGCTGAACTTGCCGTACACGCTGGAGTGCGCGACAAGCTCGTACACGGTGAACAGGGCGAGCACGGTGGTGGCCGCGCCCACCCAGGTGACGTTGCGCAGCCAGCGGCGCCTGGCGTCTGCTGCCATGCCCGGCGTCTCGATCAGGTCGGCTCTGCGCAGCGGCAGCACGGTCGCGGAGATGCCGCCGGCCAGCAGGATCAGCGCGAAGAACAGGCTCTGCAGCGCGACGATGCTGCCCAGGTTGACCAGGCTGGTCAGGAAGCAGAAGCCGATCCCGATCACCAGGACGATCGCGATGGCGACGTTCGGCGCGTGGTTGCGGTCGCCGATCTTGGCGACGCCGACCGGCAGCAGCCGGTCGAAGGCCTGGGCGAAGAGGACGCGGGTGGTCACGGTCAGGAAGGCCAGGTTGACCGCGACCTCGGCCAGCGGCACCGCGGTCGCGAACAGGATCTTGGTGATCGGGTCGGTGGACAGGATCATGCCGTAGCCGAGGCCGCCCGCCACCGAGTTCAGGCTGGTGATCTTCCCGTAGGCGGCCGGGTTGACCACGCTGAGGTTGGCCTGCGCCTGCATGAACTGCAGGCCGACCCGGGCGCGCAGCAGCGCCCAGACGCCGATCCACAGCACCACGAGCACGCCGATGCTGATCGCCGAGGCGTACAGGTAGGTCTTGCCCGGCCTGCGCAGTTCGCCGCCGACGTAGTAGGAATACAGCACGCCGTTGTAGTTCAGCACCATGAACGGGATGATCGCCACGCCCGCCGCGACCGAGGTGCCGAACACCACGCCGTTGGACTTGGCCGCCGAGATGATGGCCGCGAACGCGTTCGGGTTGTGGCTGTAGCTGGCCAGCGCAGAGGTGAAGTCGGCGTGCGAGTTCGCCGCGAGCACCCCGATCAGCACCACGAACGCCACCACCTGCAGCACGATCAGCCAGAAGATGATCCTGGCCACGATCCTGACCGAGAACAGCGACAGCGCGGCGACGATCAGCATGACCACGACGCTGAGCCAGGCGATGGCGATGTTGCTCGTCAGGTGGTTGCCCGCGTTCGCGAGCGCGGTGGAGTGAAACGCCGAGCCGAGCCCGCTCAGCATGAACGGGGTGAACTGCGCGGCGAAATGCGCGTTGGTCGACAGGATGTAGGTGAAGACGATGGCGATGCCGAGCCCGGCCACCGAGCCGGCCGCGGGGGAGACGATCCGGGACAGGTAGACGTACTCGCCGCCGGCCCGGGGCACCGCGCGCAGCAGGTACCTGTAGGCGAACATGGCGACAAGCCAGATCACCGCCCCGGCGACCAGCGGCAGGTACATGTCGGCCTTGGCGAAGTCCGTCAGGCCCGCGTTGAAGTTGATGAACGTGTTGACGACGGCGACGGACGCCAGCGAGATGCCGGTCGCCGCGGGAATTCCCAGGTCACGGACGAGGCCGGAGGTCTGCCTGACGAAGAGCCTGGTAGACGCGGTACTTGCGGCCTTGGCCGCTCCGGCGGGGACGGATGCTTCGCTACTAGTCACTGGCCTACCTCCAGCCTCAGCATCACCAGAGCGAGGAACAGCTAACTCAGGCCAGCAGGAATCTCTACCGGCCCAGGCGGGCTGCCATCATGGTCAGGCCAGGACAAGAAATTGTCAATACCTATGGACATATGTACTGTCATGCCTGACCGGTGCCGAGGCGGGCGGGACGCCCAGGTGGAGCGGCGGCGGCAGCGGGGCTGGGGGTGAGCGCTGCCGCCGCCGGCCTGCGCGCTCAGCCCCTGAACAGGTCGAGCGCGTTGGTCCCGTCATTGACCGCCAGCAGGTTGCCCGCCGGCGTGGTGATGATGCCGAACAGGTCACCCGCGCCGTTGCGCACCAGCGTCTTGGTGGCCAGCTGCCGGCCCTGCGGGGTGATCTCGACGGCGTTCCCGTTGTTGCCGTTGACGACCACCAGGTCGCCGTTGGGCGCCAGCGTCATGCCGAGCGGCGCGTTGAGCGCGCCGCCGATGGAGATGGCCGCGTCCGTGGCCTGCGTCGCGGTGCCGCGGGTCAGCGCGTGCGGGATGGCCGAGATCGAGTTGGTCAGCGTGTCGGCCACGTACAGCGTCCCGTTGCGGCTCAGCGCCAGGCCGGTGGGCGCGAGGACCAGCGCGGCCTTGTTCGCCCGCCACGGGTACCCGGTCCCGACGACGGTCGAGCTGGTCAGCTCCGGCGGCGCCGAGGAGCCGAGCGACAGGTCAAGCCGCACCACCGTGCAGTTGCCCGTCACGGGCACGCCGCGGTCGGTCGAGGTGTTCCCGCCGAGCGCGTTGGACACGAACAGCTCGGCGGAGGTCGCGGTCGAGTTCACCGCCATGTCCCAGGGGCCGACGATGTCCTTGCTCGTGATCGTCTCGACCGGGGTGCCCTGGTCGTTCAGCACGATGAGGCAGCCGGCCGGGTCAAGGCTCGGCAGCGCGCCGCCGGCCATGGTGGGCAGGCTGCCGACCACCACCCAGCCGCCGGGCAGGATGCCGAGCGCGGTGGTCAGGCCGACGCCGCCCGGGCAGGACATGCCGGCCGGCAGCGCCGTGATGTCGGCGAACAGGCGGGCGTGGCCGCCCGGGGAAACCTGGACGATCGTGGTCCCGGTGCCCTGGACGTTGGCCTTGTCGTTGAAGTTGCTGACCAGGACGTCGCCCGCGACCAGCTGCCCCTCGGAGCCGGGCACCACGGCGACCCCGTAGGGGTTGACGTCGCCGTCGGCGGGTACCGTCGAGGCGATCTGCGCTCCGGTGTGCAGCTGGCCCAGGTAGGGCCTGATCGCCGCCGGCGCCGCGTTCGCGGCATTCGATGTGGTAGATGTCGATGAGCAGGCCGAGGCCAGCAGGCCCAGACCCAGTGCGGCGATGGCGATCTTAGCCAGGCCCTTAACGTTCACCGTGCTCCCCTCTTGGCAGGCAGTGCCTCCCACGACCAGCGGCAGCCAATGCGCGCCGCTGCGCTATCCGCTCGCGAGCAGGCGACGGCCTCCCGCGCTCCCGCCCTGATAAACGGGCGCGGGGCGGGGCCGGTTCAGCCGGGTCAGCCCATCTCCCAGTTGCCCGCCCGGGCGAACCTGGGCACAGTTGTTGGTGCGGTGCTGGCCGACTAACCGAAGGGACGCGATGCGGGCACGCGAACCGGACTACGAGGGAACCGTCGAGCGGGATGGGGTGCGGGTCGGCTACTCGGTGTACGGCACCGGAGAGCCGGCCATCCTCCTGCTGACGTCCTGGGCGATCGTGCATGCCCGGCAGTGGAAGGCCCAGGTGCCGTACCTGGCGCGGCGGTTCCGCGTGATCACCGTGGAGGGCCGCGGCAACGGCCGGGCCGGCCGGCCGGCAACGGCCGGGGCCTACGGCGACCGGCAGTACGTCGACGACGCGATCGCCGTGCTGGACGCGACCGGCGTGGATCGGGCGGTGGCCGTCGGGCTGTCGCTCGGCGGCCGTCACGTGCTGCAACTGGCAGCCTGGTACCCGGAGCGTGCCGCCGGGGTGGTCGCGATCGGCGCGGCGCTGCCCTGGCCGGTCCCGCCGGACTTCGACGAGCCGAAGGACAGCTACCAGGGCTGGGGGAAGGCGAACCGGCACTACTGGCTGGCCGACTACCGCGGCTGGGTCGAGTTCTTCATGTCGCAGGTGTTCACCGAGCCGCACTCGCTCAAGCAGCAAGAGGACGGGGTGGGCTGGGGGCTGGAGACGACCGCGGAGACGCTGCTGCTGACGGCGCCGGCCATGGCCGCGCCCACCGCGGCGGACGCCGAGGCCGTCTGCGGGCAGGTGCGCTGCCCGGTGCTGGTCGTGCACGGCGACCAGGACGGGATCGTGCCCTACGAGACCGGGGTGGCGCTGGCGCGCTGGACCGGCGGGCAGCTCGTCACGATCCACGGCGGCGGGCACGCCCCTACGCTGCGCGATCCGGTCCAGGCTAACCTGCTCATCCGCGGTTTCGCCGAGTCGGTGGGCGGCGAGCCGGCGGGTGGCGGGACGGCTGACGGCGGGCCGGTGGGCGCCGAGTCGGCGGGGCGGCGGACGTGGACCAGGGGCCGCGATCGCCGCCGGCGGGTGCTGTATGTCAGCTCGCCGATCGGGCTCGGCCACGTGCGCCGTGACCTGGCGATCGCCGACGAACTGCGGGCCCGGCACCCCGACCTGGAGATCGACTGGCTCACCCAGCACCCGGTGACTCAGGTGCTCCAGGAGCGGGGCGAGCGGGTACACCCGGCCTCTGCGTGGCTGGCCAGCGAGAGCGCGCACATCGAGTCCGAGGCGGGCGAGCACGACCTGAACGTGTTCCAGGCCGCCCGCCGGATGGACGAGATCATGGTGGCGAACTTCATGGTCTTCCACGACCTGGTCACCGACGAGCCGTACGACCTGTGGATCGCCGACGAGGGCTGGGACGTCGACCATTTCCTTTTCGACAACCCCGAGCTCAAGCGGACCGCCTACGCGTGGCTCACCGACTTCGTCGGCTGGCTGCCGATGCCCGAGGGCGGCGCCGCCGAGGCCGCCCTCACCGCGGACTGGAACGCCGAGCGGATCGAGCGGATGCGGCGCTACCCGCGGCTGCGGGACCGCTCGGTGTTCGTCGGGAACCCCGGCGACCTGGTCGAGGACCCGCTCGGGCCGGGCCTGCCGAGCGTGCGGGACTGGGCGCTGGAGCGCTATACGTGCACCGGGTACGCGACCGGGTCCGCCCTCCCCGATGACCGGGAGGCGCTGCGCGCCGAGCTCGGCTACCGGCCCGGCGAGCGTGTCTGCCTGGTGACCGTCGGCGGTTCCGGCGTGGGAACGCACCTGCTGCGCCGGGTCGCCGCGGCGTTCCCGCTGGCCCGCAACGCCATCCCCGGGCTGCGGATGATCGCGGTGACCGGCCCCCGGATCGACCCGGCGTCGGTTCCGGTGCCGGCGGGCGTCGAACTGCGCGGTTACGTCCCCGGCCTGTACCGGCACCTGGCCGCCTGTGACCTGGCCGTGGTCCAGGGCGGGCTGACCACGACCATGGAACTGGCGGCGGCGCGCAGGCCGTTCATCTACGTGCCGCTGGCCCGTCATTTCGAGCAGCAGATCCATGTGGCCAGGCGGCTCGCCCAGTACCGTGCCGGGAGACGCATGGACTACGCGGCCATCGACCCGGAGTCTCTTGCCGAGGCCATCGCGGCAGAGATCGACCGGCCCGTGGACTACCGGCCGGTGGAGGCCGATGGCGCGGCACGGGCCGCTGCCCTGCTATCTGAGCTGCTGTAACGCCGCCCTAACGATCGGGCCGGCTATCCGGCCGCGATCCGCTCCATCGCGGCGGTGAGCTCGCTCCGCGATCCGACCGAGAGCTTCCGGTACACGCTGCGCAGGTGATACTCGATGGTCTTCGGGCTCAGGAACAGCGCGGCAGCGGTCTCCCTGGTCGTGCGTCCCTCGGCCAGGCTCAGCGCGATCTGCAGCTCCTGCGGGGTCAGGTCGTTCAGGGTGGTCACGTCGCGCCGCCGTGCGGTCTCGCCGGTCGCGGCGAGCTCGGTTCGGGCCATCTCCGACCACGGGTCGGCGCCGAGGTGGTCGAACGCGTCGATCGCGGCGCGAAGCTGCTCGCGGGCCCGGACCCGCTGCCGCTCCCGGCGCAGCCGGGCACCGTAGGCCAGGTGCGTGCGGGCGGTCTCGAAGGCGTCGGCCGTCTGGGCGTGCAGGGCCAGCGCGGTGTCGAAGTGAGGATCGGACTCGCCTGCGGCGGCGAGTAGCCCACGGCACCGCGCGGCCCTGGCCAGCGCCCAGGGCTGCGCCTTGATATCCGCGTCGCGGGAGAACTCCCCGGCTAGCTCCGCAGCCTCCGGTCCCCGGCCCAGACGCAGGTAGATCTCGACAAGCTCGGGCACCGGGGACAGGTCGGCGTCCAGGATCCGTCGCGACCGGAGCACGGCCCGCTGCTCCTCGAAATGAGCCAGCGCGGTTTCCGGCCGGCCCAGGCTCAGCTCAAGCTCGCCCAGGGCGGCGATCGCGATTACCTCCCACACGCCCAGGCTCAGCTTCCGAGACAGGCTGAGCGCCTCGTTTGCATGCCCGCGGCTCAGTTCCGCCCTGCCCTGCCTGGCTTCGAGCCGGGCGAGGTAGGCCAGGCAGGCGCCGAGGTCGGTCTGCTGACCCGTCTCCCTCGCCAGGCTGATCGCCTCGTGAAAGCCGGCTTGAGCTTCCGCCCATCGATCCGTCGCCGCCTGGTCGATTGCCACGTGGATCAGCAAGAAGGGCAGCGCGCCGACGGCGGACTTACGGCGCGCCACCTCGAGTGCGCGGTAGCCGAGCGCCCGCCCGATGTCCGCCTCGCGCAGCCAGATCGAGCCCATGGCCGCCCAGGCAAGCAGGCGCGGATCGTCACGCAGTTCGTCGGAGCGCTCGAGTGCTTCGACCGCGGCCCGGATCGCGGGTGCGCCGGGCTCGTCTTCGCCCGAGAAGATCAGCGCCATGCCCCGCGTGATCAGCGTGAAGAACGCGATACGGCCGTTCGGATCGGGCGGGGCGAGCGAGGCGGCCCGCTCCGCGGCCAGGCGCATGGTCGCGGCATCGCCGGCGAAGAAGGACGCGTATGCCGCTTCGGCGAGCATCACGACGGCTCGTTCCTGATCGATCGGCGCGGCACGCTCGGCGGCGTCCAGGAGGATCTGCTGCCCTTCGGTGACCGGTCCGCGGTGGATGGCGATATACCCGCGCAGGTGCTCGATCGCGACAGCCAGATCCGCGGCCGGCGCGTGCCGGTCGGCCTGGTCCAGCAGGGCGATGGCACGATCGGCGAGGCCGCCGAGCCAGGCGGCGTCGGCCGCGGCATAGCAGAGCCGCGCCTTGCGGTCCTCGTCCGGGGCCAGCAGGGCCGCGCGCTCGAACGCCCGGGATGAGACGTCGTAGGCGCCGCGCCGGTGGGCGCGCTGGCCGGCCTGCTCGAGCGCCGACGAAGCCGCATCGTCGGGGCCGAAAGAAGCGAGCGCGAGATGCCAGGCCCGCCGGTCGGCTTCGCTATCGGGAAGGGCACTGGCCAGGGCGCGGTGCAGCGTCCGGCGACGATCCGGGAGGGCGTCGCCGTAGATGGCGGACCGGGCCAGCGGGTGCCGGAATTCGACCCGGGAATGGTGCACGGTGATGAGGCCCGCCGCCTCGGCGGGAACCAGGTCGGACAGCTCAAGTCCCAGCATCGGCGCGGCGCGGGCCAGCACCGACACCTCGCCGCCGTCGATGGCGGAGGCGAGGACGAGGGCGTCGCGGGCGCGCTCGGGAAGGGACCGCATGCGCTCCAGGTACACGCCGGCCACGCTGGACACGGTGGCGAGCGGCGCGTCAGGCGGCAGGTCGGCCAGCCGCCGGCGATCCCGGACCAGCTCAAGGAGCGCGAGCGGGTTCCCGCCGGTTTCCCGGTGGAGCCGGTCGGCGAGGTTGTGCTGCAGCGGCTCTGCTGCCTGGTACCGGAGAAGCTCCCCGGCCGAGGCCCGGTCCAGGCCGGCCAGGCTCAGGGCCGGCAGGTCGGCGCCGTCGAGCAGTGATTGCTCGCCCTGGCGTACGGCGAGCACGACCGCGACCGGATCGGCGACGAGACGGCGGAACGCGAACAGCAGGGCGTCGGCGCTCGACCCGTCCAGCCAGTGGGCGTCGTCCAGCAGCACCGCCACCGGGGCGCTCTCCGAATAGGCGGCAAGCAGGCTGAGGGTGGCCGCACCCACGGCGAAGCGGCCAGGGGCGCTGGCCGCCGGCCTGAGCGCCAGCGCGCTCTCCAGCGCCGTGGCCTGCGGGTCAGGGATCTGGTCGATCCAGGGCAACGCCGGCCGCAGCAGCTCAAACAGGCCGGCGAACGGGATGTGGGCCTCCGACTGCACGCCACGGGCCCGCAGCACGTTCAGGCCGGCCGCCTGCTCCTCGGCGTAGGCGAGTAGCGCCGACTTGCCGATGCCGGCCTCTCCGCTGATGGCGAGCACGCCGCTGCGGCCCGCGCGCGCATCGTCAAGCAGCCGTACGAGGGCCTGCTGTTCCTCGTCGCGGCCGACCAACATGAGCCGAGTGTACGAAGCCACCCGGTACA
>JASHTQ010000239.1 GCA_030040475.1 Streptosporangiaceae bacterium | reverse complement strand
TCTGGCCGCCGCGGGTCAGCGTGCCGGACAGCCGGCGGCCCACGGCGGAGGCCCGGCGGTAGCCGTAGATGCCGGTCACCGCGCCGACCGTCAGCCAGAATCCCCTGCGGATCATCTCGGCGCTCCCCTGCCGGTCAGCTCGCCGCGCTTCACCACGTGGCCCTTCAGCGTGCTCTTGCCTGGTCCGGCGCGGCGGAGGGCCACGGCGTGGCGGACGCCGTACGCCAGGGCGGCGACGCGGCCGACCGGGCCGCCCGCCAGCGCGCGGCCGAGTCCGGCGAGGGCCGTGACCTGCCCGGCGAGTTCGGTCACGCCGGCACCGAGTTCGTCCATGCTGGCCGTGACCGACGCGGTGCGGCTGAGCTGCTTGTCGGCCCGGTCCACGGCCGCCTGCGCCCCGTCGACGGCCGCCTGCGCGCGCTGCAGCAGCACGTCGCCGCGCTCGCGCAGGTCCGCCATCAGCTTGCTGCTCTCCGACATCAGCCGCCCCAGGCGGAAGAGGACGAACACGCCGACGCAGACCAGCAACGCCCAGAACACGGCGGCGATCAGCGCGGCGAGCTGTAGCGCGTTCACTGCGGCGCTGTGTTCGGTGTCATGCCTGCTCCTTGCTCGTTCTGGTGCCCGGCTTCCTGGTCCCTGGCCTTCTGGTCCCCGGCTTTCTGGTCCCTGGCCTTGGATCTCTGGCCCTGCTTGAGGATGGCCTGGATCCGCTCGGCGCGTTCGGCGATTCGGGCCTCAAGGCCGTGCCCGGACGGCTCGTAGTACGTCCGGTTCGCCACCGAGTCCGGAGCGTAGCGCTGCGCGACGACGCCCTCATCGAAGTCATGCGGGTACAGGTAGCCCTCGCCGTGGCCGACCTTGCCCGCCCCAGGATAGTGCGCATCGCGCAGGTGCGTGGGCACAGCGCCAACCAGGCCAGCGCGCACGTCGGCGTCGGCCGCGGTGATCGCCTTGATGACCGCGTTGGACTTGGGCGCCATGGAGATGTGGATCACCGCCTGGGCGAGGTTGATCCTGGCCTCGGGCAGGCCGACGAACTCGACCGCCTGCGCCGCGGCGACCGCGGTCTGCAGCGCGGTGGGATCGGCCATCCCGACGTCCTCGCTGGCGTGCACGATGAGCCGCCTGGCAATGAACCGCGGGTCCTCGCCCGCCTCGATCATCCTGGCCAGGTAGTGCAGCGCCGCGTCCACATCGCTGCCCCGCATGGACTTGATGAACGCACTGATGACGTCGTAGTGCTGGTCGCCGTCGCGGTCGTAGCGGACCGCGGCCCTGTCCACCGCGCGCTCCAGCGTCCCGATGTCGATCCCCTGGCCCTCGTCTAGGCCAAGAGCGGCGGCCTCCAGGTAGGTGAGGGTGCGCCGCGCATCGCCGCCCGCCAGCCTGATGAGATGCTCCCTCGCGTCCTCGTCAAGGGTGATCGCGCCGCCGAGCCCGCGCGGATCGGCCAGCGCGCGGGCGATGACCTCGCGCACGTCGTCGTCGGACAGCGGCTGAAGGGTCAGCAGCAGCGACCGCGACAGCAGCGGCGACACGACGGAGAAGAACGGGTTTTCCGTCGTCGCGCCGATGAACGAGACCCAGCGGTTCTCCACCGCGGGCAGCAGCGCGTCCTGCTGGGTCTTGGAGAACCTGTGCACCTCGTCGATGAACAGCACGGTCTGGGTGCCGCTCAGGCCGAGCGTTCGGCGGGCGGCGTCGACCGCGGCGCGCACGTCCTTGACCCCGGCGCTTGTCGCCGACAGCTCGACGAACCGCCGCCTGGTCACCTGGCTGACCACGGAGGCCAGCGTGGTCTTCCCGGTGCCCGGCGGACCCCACAGCAGCAGCGACATCGGCGCGTCGTTGTCGATCAGCTTGCGGAACGGCGTCCCCTGGCTGGTCAGGTGACGCTGCCCGATCACCTCGTCCAGCGTGCGCGGCCGCATCCGCACCGCCAGCGGTGCCGTGGCGCTCGCGGCGGCTTCCTCCGCCTCGTCGAACAGGCTCGCGGACTGCCCTGCCTCTGCTCCGACCATCTTCCGACCTTATCTCGACCCGTGCGGCGTATTCGGCTGCCGCGTTATACCACGGTAGAGCCAACGGCGGGTGACTTATCCACAGGTTCACGCCCGCCGGCGCAGGTTATCCACAGGCTGCGTCCTCTCCCGCCGACGCGCCTGTCCGGCCGGGCAGCATGGACTTCATGTCAGCCGAAGCGCCTCCGCCTTCCCGCGGCTTGCTGGCAGCCCAGGGCAACACCATCGCGCGCCGTCAGAGCACGAACTGCGGAATTGATGTGGACGCGATGGACGGTCGGCTGCGCAACGGCCGATGGCAGCGGCTCCAGCGGGGTGTATACGCGACCTTCTCTGGACAGCCCTCCCGGGAGACGATGCTCTGGGCCGCCCTGCTGCGCGCCGGACCGGATGCCGCCCTGAGCCACCAGACCGCGGCCGAGCGCCATGGCCTGCTCGATGAACCAAGCTCACTCATCAGCATCACCGTCCCGGCGTCACGTCATCCGGCACAAGCGAAAATCCCCGGTGTCGTCGTTCACAGATCAGACGCGATACTGCGGACCAGACACCCGGCTATGCTCCCGCCGTGCACTCGGGTGGAGGACACGGTGCTGGACCTCATTCAGGTCGCGGCTACCTTCGATGACGCTTACATGTGGATATGCCGGGCGATCGGCCGCCGCCGCACCACTGCCGACCGGATCCGCCTAGCGATGGACGCTCGCAAGAAGATGCGCTGGCGCCGGGAGATCGCGGTCGCGCTCGGCGATGCCGAAGGTGGCGCCTTGTCGGTACTCGAGTACCGCTACGTCCACCGGGTGGAACGCGCTCACGGGCTGCCCGTCGCTCGCCGCCAGGCCAGGGTCAGGCGGGGCACGGGTAACAGATATCTCGATAACCTCTACGAGAAGTACCGGGTGTGCGTCGAACTCGACGGGACCGCTGCCCATCCGGCCGATGAGCAGTGGCGCGACAAGCGGCGGGACAACGCCAATGCGGTCAACGGCATCGTCACGCTCAGGTTCGGCCTTCTCGACGTGGGCGATCGCCGATGCGAGACCGCGCGGGCCGTGGCCACCTTGCTGCACACCCGCGGCTGGCCAGCTTCTCCCCGCCCCTGCGGGCGCGGGTGCGGGTGCGCAGTTTCATGATCATGGCCAGAATTCAGTCATATTTACAAAAAACTGGCCATGATCATGAAACGGGGGGCGGGGTGGGGGGCGCGTCGATGCCGGCTTCGGCGCGTTGGGCCGGGGTGATGGGGGTGGGGGCGCCGGTTAGGGGGTCTAGGCCGGAGGCGGCCTTGGGGAAGGCGATCACGTCGCGGATTGTGGGCGCGCCCGCGAGCAGCATGCATACCCGGTCCCAGCCGAACGCGATGCCGCCGTGCGGCGGGGGGCCGTACTTGAACGCGTCGAGCAGGAAGCCGAACTGCGAGCGGGCCTCGGACGCGGACAGCCCGATCACGTCGAACACGGCCTGCTGCATCGCGGAGGAGTGGATGCGGATCGACCCGCCGCCGATCTCGTACCCGTTGCACACGATGTCGTAGGCGTCGGCAAGCGCGCCGCCCGGCTCGGCGGCGAACTTGTCCGCCCATTCGGGCAGCGGGGCGGTGAACGGGTGGTGCACCGAGGTCCAGCCGCCGTCGGAGGACTCCTCGAACATCGGCGCGTCGACCACCCAGAGGAACGACCACGCCGACTCGTCGATCAGCCCGCACCGGTTGCCGATCTCAAGGCGGGCGGCGCCGAGCAGTTCTCGCGACGCCGTGGCGGGACCGGCGGCGAAGAACACGCAGTCACCCGGACCGGCGCCGGTCGCGGCGGCCAGCCCGGAGCGTTCTGCCTCCGACAGGTTCTTCGCCACCGGCCCGGAAATCTCCCCGGCCGGGCCGACCAGCGCGTACGCGAGGCCGCGCGCGCCGCGTGACCGCGCCCACTCCTGCCACCCGTCGAGCTCGCGCCGCGACTGGGCCGCCCCGCCCGGCATGACCACGGCGCCCACGTACGGCGCCTGGAAGACCCGGAACTCGGTGCCCGCGAAGTACTCGGTCAGGTCCGCGAGCTCACAGCCGAACCGCAGGTCGGGCTTGTCCGAGCCGTACCGCGCCATCGCGTCGGCGTACGTCATCCTGGGCAGCGGCCTGGGCACCTCGAAGCCGACCAGTTCCGACCACAGCCGCGCCACCACGTCCTCGGCGACCATGATCACGTCTTGCCTGGTGACGAACGACATCTCGATGTCGATCTGGGTGAACTCGGGCTGCCGGTCCTTGCGGAAGTCCTCGTCCCTGAAGCACCTGGCCAGCTGGTAGTAGCGCTCAAGACCGCCGACCATGAGCAGCTGCTTGAACAGCTGCGGCGATTGCGGCAGCGCGTACCAGTTACCCGGCCGCAGCCGCACCGGGACGAGGAAGTCGCGCGCGCCCTCCGGCGTGGACCTGGTCAGGTAGGGCGTCTCGACGTTCACGAACCGGTGCGCACGCATCACGTCGGACAGCAGGTAGGCGGCCTGCGAGCGGACCCGAAGCGCCCGCGCGGTGTCCTCCCGCCTGATGTCCAGGTAGCGGTACTTGAGCCGGACCTCCTCGCTGACGTCGGCGGAGCCCTCGATCGGGAACGGCAGCGGCTCGGCCTCGCTGAGCACCTCCAGCCCCTCCGCGACGACCTCGATCTCGCCGGTGGCCAGTTCGGGGTTCTCGTTCCCGGCCGGCCGGGCCCGCACGATGCCGGTGACGAGCACGCAGAACTCGGCCCGCAGGTTGTGCGCCGCCGCCTCCTCACCGCGCCAGACGACCTGCACGACGCCGCTGGCGTCCCGCAGGTCGAGGAAGACCACGCCGCCGTGGTCGCGGCGCCTGGCCACCCAGCCTGCCAGCACAACCTGCTCCCCCGCGTGCGACGCCCGCAGCGTCCCCGCCTCATGGGTGCGGATCATCGAGCTCTGCCCCTTTCGCCTGGCGGCCATCCCGTCGGCCCTGCTGCCGCTGTGCCGCCGCTGCTGGAATTCTTTAAAGACTTTTTATCCGAACGATCCGTGGTGTCTGTCCAGCGCCACGTGTCACATCCCCCTGGCGGGCCCGGCGGCGGGGCGCAGGCCGGCCAGGAAGGGATTGGCGCGGCGTTCGGCGCCGATGGTGGTCTGCGGCCCGTGCCCGGACAGCACCAGGGTCTCGTCGGGCAGGGTCAGGCAGACTCGCGCCAGGCTGTCCAGGATCGTCTGGTAGTCCCCGCCGGGCAGGTCGGTCCGCCCGATAGATCCGGCGAACAGGAGGTCGCCGGAGAACAACACGTCGGCGTCCAGATCCCCGGATGGCCGACCCATTTTGCTTTTACCTTGTGCCGTAATGGCATTTCCCTCAGCGGCAGATGGAAGGTCCCCGAATGGCAGCCGGAATGTCACCGAACCTTCGGTATGTCCCGGTGCGTGGCTCACCACGAACTCCACTCCGGCGAGGTTCAGGGTCATGCCGTCGGTCAGTTCCCTGACATCGTCGGGTTCGGTGAACTCCAGGCCGCCAAACAGTTGCTGTCCCAGCCCGAGCGGGAAACCCTTTGCCGGGTTGGCGAGCAGCGCGCGATCCGCTGGATGGATGTAGGCGGGGATGCCCTTCGCCCCGCATACCGGGGCGACCGACCACACATGGTCGAGGTGGCCGTGGGTGAGCAGGACGGCGGCCGGCGAGAGCCGGTGGGCGGCCAGGATCTCCTCGATCCCGGGCTCGGAGTCCTGGCCCGGATCGATGATCACGCACTGCTCGCCGGGCGCGGGCGCGACAATATAACAGTTGGCTGCGAATGACCCCGCAGGGAAGCCTGTGACGAGCACGACCGACCTTTCTCACGGTACGGTGTCTCAGGCTACCGAGGGGACCCGCATGGCCGCGAACCGATAACGAAGGTACCGATCCCGGCATCAGGAAGGTACGATTCGCGAACGATCGCGAATTTTGCGGGGGTTCCGGGGTTCGCTCTCCGGGCCTTCACCGCCTATGTTTCGAGATCAGAGGTATACATCGGGTTCGTTGGCCTGCCCCCCATGAATACCAGCGGTAGCGAAGTTCGACAGGCCAAGGAGGACACGACCCGTGCCGGGTAAGAACGATCGCCAGCGCAGGCAAGCCAGGGAAAAGTTCCGCCGCCAGCAGGAGATGCGAATCGAGCGCCAGCGCGTGCTCCGCAAGCGCTGGCTCACCGGGGTCAGCGTGGTCGCGGCCGCGGGTCTCATCGCAGGCCTGCTGCTCGCATTCCTCCCGGGCGGCGCCAAGCATCCTTCGGCATCGCCGAAGAAAACCCCGACCGCCTCGGCCTCAGCCTCGTCCTCGTCCAAGGCAGTGGCATCGGCGACGGCATCGGCGACGGCAGTCGCCGAGCCCGCGCATCACTGTACCTACACGTCGGCGACCCCGGTGGCGAAGAAGGAGAGCCTCCCGCCGGCCACGCCGGACTATACGGCAACTTACACAGCGACGCTCAACACCAACCTCGGCAAGATCACCTTCAACCTGCTCAACAACAAGGCCACCTGCACGGTCAACTCCTTTGTCCACCTGGCCGAGGCCGGCTACTTCAACAACACCCAGTGCCACCGTCTGGTGAGCAGCGGCATCTACGTGCTGCAGTGCGGTGATGCCTTCGCGACCGCCACGACTAAGCTGACCTGCAGTTCCAGCAGCGATGTAGGCACCGGAGGGCCCGGCTATGAGTACGCCAGCGAGAACCTGACCGGCGCCAAATACCCGGCGGGCACGGTCGCGATGGCCAACGACGGCAGCGCGGATACCAACGGCAGCCAGTTCTTCATCGTGTACAAGGACAGCACTTCGGGACTTACGGCCTCGTATACACCGTTTGCTACGGTTTCATCGGGACTCGGTATCGTCCAGAATGTGGCGAAGGACGGATACTCGTGTCAATACGCCGAGGCAGGCGGCGGCGCCCCGAAGGAGAAGGTCATCATCGACAGCGTGACGATCAAGAAAACCTGACACGAGCACGACAACGCAGGAGGTTCCCGTGACCACCGCCTACCATCCGTGGGGCCGGGTAGACGCCGACGGGACGGTCTATGTCCGTACCGCCGACGGCGAGCGGGTGATCGGGTCCTGGCAGGCGGGCAGCCCGGAAGAGGCCATCGCCTTCTACCAGCGTAAGTACGAGGCGCTCGAGACCGAGGTGGTCCTGCTCGAGCAGCGGATCGCCGCCACCGACATGGCGCCCGCCCAGGCATCGGCCACCGTCCAGCGGCTTGTCCGCAACATCACCGAGGCGAACGCGCTCGGCGACCTGGACGGGCTCAAGGCCCGGCTCGAGCGGCTGACCGAGGATGTCGGGCACCGGCGCGAAGAGGCCAAGGCGGCTCGCGAGCAGGCGCGCACGGCGGCCAAGGAGATCAAGGAGCAGATCGTCGCGGAGGCAGAGCAGATCGCCGCCGAGGCCACGCACTGGAAGAGCAGCGGCGAGCGGATGCGCGAGCTGCTCGATGAGTGGAAGGCGGCCCCGCACGCCGAGCGATCCGTCGAGGCTGCCTTGTGGAAGCGGCTGTCGGCCGCGCGGAACGCGTTCACCAAGCGGCGCAAGGCCTATTTCGCCACCCTGGAGGCCGAGCGGGAGGACGTGCGGGTCCGCAAGGAGAAGCTGTGCTCGGACGCGGAGGCGCTGTCCGGGTCCACCGAGTGGGGTCCCACCACGAGCGCGTTCCGTGAGCTGATGCGGCAGTGGAAGGCGGCCGGGCGGGCCGACAGGGACGCCGAGTCCGAGTTGTGGAAGCGGTTCCGCGCGGCGCAGGACAAGTTCTTCGCCGCCCGCGCGGAGGTGTTCTCGGCCAAGGACGCCGCGCTGCGCGAGCACGCCGAGGCCAAGCAGCAGCTGCTCGATCAGGCCCAGGCGCTGCTGCCGGTGACCGACATCCGGGCCGCACGGTCCGCGCTGCGCGGCATCCAGGAGCGCTGGGAGCAGATCGGGGCCGTCCCCAGGGACGCCCGTGAGCACCTGGAGTCGGGACTGCGCCGGGTCGAGGAAGCGGTGCGCAAGGCGGAAGAGACCCAGTGGCGCCGGTCGAACCCGGAGGCGCTGGCCCGCGCCGAGGACACGGTGGCGCAGCTGCGCTCGACGATCGCGCAGCTTGAGCAGCAGCTCGCCAAGGCCCGCGACCGGGGCGACGCGAGGGCCGCGCACACCGCCGAGGAGGCCCTGGCCGCCCGCCGCGCCTGGCTAGCCGAAGCCGAGCACACGCTAGCCGAGTTCTCCGGTTAGCTGTGCTGCTGTGCTGGCCCCGGGGGGCTGTGCTGGCCCGGGGGG
>JASHTQ010000238.1 GCA_030040475.1 Streptosporangiaceae bacterium | reverse complement strand
CGGCCGATGCGCAGGCTCGACGGCAACGGCCAGGTCTGCCACTGGATCCTCGAGGTGCACCTCACCGACCCGGCACAGCAGATCGGCGGGTTCTTCGAGGAGCTACTCGACCTCGGTCACGACGGGCAGTGACCGGCCGGCCGGGAACCCGGCCGGCCGGGTCAGCCCGGTTCTTCCCCCGGCGCCGTGACGGGCTGGCCGAGGGCGGCCGTCAGGGCGGTTACCGCAGCGTCGGCCGCGACCCGGGCGGTCAGCGCGTGCGTGTGCGCCCGGTCTAGCTCGCCGAGCGCGATGCAGTCGAAGGCCACCCGGGCGTCGTGCTGGGCGGCCTGCAGCTCCCTCGAGGCCTCCTCGAGCGCCGGGCTCCCGTTCTGCGTTTCCTGCTCGATCATCGGTTTACCTCCCGTTTTGCGGCTCGGCGTTGCTGATCGGAGCGGGTACAGGCACCATACCCGGCCGCGTTGCCGTCATGCCTTCGGCGCCGCCGGTACCCTCGTGGAGTTACCACGCCGCAGATGCCTCAGGGACCGCCATGTGCCGATTGTTCGGGCTGACCTCGGGCACCGCCCGGGTCCGGGCCACGTTCTGGCTGCTCGACGCGCCGGACTCGGTGAAGACGCAGAGCCATCGCAACGTCGACGGCAGCGGCATCGGCTTCTTCGACCCGGCCGGCGAACCGGTGGTGGACAAGCAGCCGGAGCCCGCCTTCAGCGACCCCGAGTTCATCCATGCGGCGCGGGTAGCCTCCTCCTCGGCCTTCGTCGCGCACGTCAGGTGGGCGACCGCGGGCGGCAGGACGATGCAGAACACGCACCCGTTCACCATGCGCGGGCGCATCATGGCGCACAACGGCGGGATCGGCGAGCTGCCGCTGCTCGAGCGGCAGCTCGGCGACTACGCCGGCCTGGTGCTCGGCGACACCGACTCCGAGCGGTACTTCGCGCTGATCACCAAGGAGATCGACGCCCGCGGCGGCGACGTCGGGGCCGGCATCGCGGCAGCGGCCGGCTGGATCGCCGCGAACCTGCCGGTCAGCTCGCTGAACGCGGTCGTGATCGCGCCCGGAGAGCTGTGGGCGCTGCGCTACCCGGACCAGCACGCGCTGCACCTCCTGCAGCGGCCGCCTGATGCGGCGGCCGTGCAGGCCGGCTCCGGTAACCCCGGCCTGCACGTCCGTAGCGCGACCTCCTCCGTGCACGTGCCCGCGCTCGGGGACGTCGCGTCCGTGGTGGTGGCGTCGGAACGGCTGGACGGCGAGGACGGCTGGCGCATGCTGGCTCCCGGCGAGCTCGTGCACGTCCGGCCCGACCTGAGCGTCTCCTCCTCGGTGGTGCTGCCGCAGCCGCCTGCCAGGCTCGTCCCGCTGCCCGCGGGTAACCCCAACGTCGACACCTGACCCGGCGGCCCGCCGAACAGGCTGACGCCGCCGCCGAGCAGGGCGAGGACCAGCGCGATCTGGATCTGGTCGAGCGGGCAGATGATGCGCCCGTCCCACGACCGTGACTGTCTTGCCGCCGAAGGCGGCGGCCGCCTGCCGGCCGGAGGCAACGGCCTGGGTCGCATCACCGGCAAGCAGGTCCGCTTCGGCCGGGCCTCCCCCGGTCAAGGACCGGCCCCGGCGGCCGCCAGGTTGCCAGCAGTTCGATGGCCCGCGGCCGGCATCCGGGGAGCCGTTCGGCGTACAGGGCGTACCAGATCGTGAGGCTGAGCCTGCGCAGCTGCTCGCAGACGCGCAGCTGCTGCGGGTCGACGGGATCGCCGTACGCGGCCAGGATGCGGGACCGGTCAAGCCGCGGGCTCGCGGTCGTCGCGGCGAGGTCCCAGGTGACCGGGCCGCAGCAGGTGTCCTCGAAGTCGTGCCAGACCCACTGGCCGCCGGCTGCCATCAGGTTGCCGACGCCGGCATCGCCGTGCAGCGCCTGCGCGGGGGCCGCGGCCGCCGGCAGGTCGTCGGTCAGCCGGGCGAAGGCCTCGGCCAGGGCGGCGACGTCGGCATCGGTGAGCAGGGTCTGCGGCCGGGCCAGGAAGGCCGGGATGTCGCCGAGCGGCGCGAGGACAGGCAGGCTGGCCGGGTAGCTGCGCAGGACGGCATGCAGGTCCCGCAGCATCGAGCCGACGGTGCCCTCGTCGGGCAGCACCTTGCCGGCCGACCTGAGGTAGGTCCAGAAGGACATCACGAACCCGTCCTGGCGGTGCACGGTCGCGGGGACCTCGGGGCTCGGCGGCACCACCGGGGCGCCTGCCAGCGTCAGGAACAGGGCGACGTCAAGCTCCCGCTGCAGCCAGGCGGCGGCGTCGCGGATGGCGGGGGTGCTCGCGGCGACCTTCGCCACGACGGGTGCGGGGCTCAGGTGGACGACCACGTTCGCGCCGTCGGCGAGAACGTCCGGCTCGGCACTGGCCACGCCGAGGCCGGCGGCGGCCGTCACTGCGGCGCGGGCCGCGGCGGTTGCGACAGATGAGGTCACGTTTCCAGGATGGCAGGAAGGCCGAGATGCCACGCGGGAGGGAGGGGAGATGCCACGCGGGAGGAACGGAAGATGCCACGCCGGAGGAAGGTCTGGCGGTGGCGGGGGAACCACGGCACGTTCGGCTGAATTGTCTTGAGCGGGGTGCGGCGGGGCGGGGGGCTACGGCGCGGGGGGCTACGGCGCGGGGGGGTAGCGGCCCTTGGTGCGGTCGCCGGCCGGGTCGAAGGGGGGGCGGAGGGTGGCGGTGGCTGGGTAGCGGTCGCCGCCGACGTCGACCTGGTAGGAGCCCGCGCGGATCAGGTCGGGGGTGAGGATCTCGCCGTCGGGGTGGCGAATGTAGGCCAGGCCTACGGCGCCGGACAGGGCCTCGCCCCAGGCGCCGCTGGTGACCTGGCCGACGGGGACGCCGGCCGAGAGGACCAGCTCGCCGCCCCAGATCATGGCGTCGGGATCGTGCAGGACCAGGGAGACGAGCCTGCGCCGGGGGCCCTCGGCGCGGGCCTTCTCCACGGCCTCGCGGCCGAGGAACGGGATGTCGGTCTTGAGCTTGCAGGCGAACAGCAGGCCGGCCTCGACCGGGTGGTAGTCCGGGGTCAGCTCGCGGCCGAAGGCGCGGTAGGCCTTCTCCAGGCGGAGCGACTCGATCGCGTAGTAGCCCGCGTTGGCCAGGCCCAGGTCTTCGCCGGCGCTCATCAGGTCCTCGTAGGCGCCGACGGCGAACTCGGGCGGGACGTACAGCTCCCAGCCGAGCTCGCCGACGTAGGTGATCCTGGTCGCGCGGACGGTGGCGTAGCCGAGGTCGATCTCGCGGCTGGAGCCGAACGGGAACGCCTCGTCGGACAGGTCGGCGCGGGACAGCCTGGACAGGAGCTCGCGCGATCTCGGCCCCATCACGCCGTAGACGGCGTAGGCGGAGGTGACGTCGACCAGCGCGGCGTGGGCGCTGGCTGGGATGTGCCTGGTGATGTGGTCGATGTCGCGTTCGGTCGTCGCGGCGCTGCTGACCAGCAGGAACTCATCCGGCTTGAGCCTGGTGACGGTGATGTCCGCCTCGTAGGTGCCGCGGGAGTTGAGCATGCCGGTGTAGACG
>JASHTQ010000237.1 GCA_030040475.1 Streptosporangiaceae bacterium | reverse complement strand
GTGACGTAAATCACTGGATCGTGAGCACCCGCGCCGCGTTGCCGCCCGCGATCTTGGCCAGGTCCGCGGCGGCCTTCCTCCAGCCCCATCCGCCCCGGCGGTCACACAGTCACCAGTGTCGGCCGCAACGATGTAAGCCTGTAGCGGTTATAACCGCCACGCCCTTACATCGTTGCGGTCGGGACGGGCCGCCTAGGACCCGCATTCAGGCGCGGGGCCGGTGAGGGCGAGGGGTGGAGGGGAGAGCGCCGCCGTTAGGGCGCGATCGCGACGGTGATGTCGGGGACCCCGGCCGGGTGGCCGGCCCGGTGATCGGCAGAGCCGCGGACCAGGGTGTCGGCGCGGGCGGCGATGCGCAGGGGCTCGGCGATCTGGTCAAGCAGCGCGCTGGCCTGCTCGGTGTGCGGCTGGACGGTCAGCCGGCTGAGGCGGGCGGAGTTGCCGAGGTGCTCGGCGCTGCGCAGCACGCGGGTGGCGTCCAGGATGAGCGCCAGCTGGTCGACCGCGGCCCGGTCGGACGCCCAGCGGGGATCGGCGGCCGGCCAGCGGGTCAGGTGCAGCGAGACCGTGCCCTCGTGCTCGCGGTAGAACTGCTGGTACATGTGCTCGGTGACGAACGGGGCGAAGGGCGCGAACAGGCCGAGCAGGACGCGGTAGGACTCCCAGAGGGTCCAGCGTGCATAGTCCTGATCCAGATATTCCAGATCCGTACTATCCGGGGCCGGACTAGCCGGACTAGCCGGACTAGCCGGACTAGCCGGACTATCGGAAACCGGAGGAGTCAGCCGGTCCTTGATCATCTCGATGTAGCGGTCGCAGTAGACGGACCAGAACATCCGGGAGGCGGCCTGGTGCGCCTGCATGTAGTCGTGCGCCTCGAACGCCGCGGTGGCCTCGGCGACCGCGTCCGCCAGGTGCGAGAGCACCCAGCGGTCCACGATGTTGCGCTCCGCAGGGGGCGGGGCCGGCTCGGCGGGGCGCAAGCCGCCGAGGTTCAGCGAGAGGAACCTGCCGACGTTCCACAGCTTGACCGCGAACTTCCGGCCCGTCCGCACGTCCTTCTCGTTGTAGCGCAGGTCGGTGCCGATGCGGCCCTTGGTGGCCCACAGCCGCAGCGCGTCGGCGCCGTACTTGGCCATGACGTCGTCCGGCACGTACCTGTTGTAGCCGTCGGCGTCGGTCGACCGATCCAGGTCGCGCTTGGACAGCTTCTTGCCCTGCTCGCTCAGCCCCCAGCCGGAGATCAGGGCGGTGCGCCAGGGCACCCGGCCGAAGTGCAGTTCGGACTGCACGACGGTGTAGAACAGCCAGGTCCTGATGATCTCGAACGCCTGCACGCGCATCGACATCGGCGCCAGCGCCGGGTCGGTGCCGCTCACCGCCCAGCCGTCGTTGATCTGCGGCGTCAGCGACGACGTCATCCAGGTGTCCATCACGTCCGGATCCGCGGCGAACTCCGCGGCACCGCAGGACGGGCAGGCCGTGACCGGCGGCTTGTCGGTCAGCGGGTCCACCGGCAGGTCCTCGAGCCTGGCCAGCACGGGCGCGGCGCACGACGCGCAGAACCACACCGGGAACGGCACCCCGTAGCGTCGCTGCCTGGTGATGTTCCAGTCCCACTTGAGCCCGTCGATCCAGTCCTCGAGGCGGCGGCGCATGAACGGCGGAATCCACTCCAGTTCGGCCGCCCGGGCCCGGAACCTGTCCGCGTGCTCGCGCACCGCGATGAACCACTGCGGCCTGATCTGGAACTCGACCGGCGTCTGGCACCGCTCGTGCACCCCGACGACCTGGCGCACCGGGACGCTGGCGGTCAGCAGCCCGGCTTCGGTGAGCGCCCTGACGATGGCAGACCGCGCCTGGGTCACGGTCAGCCCGGCGAACTGGCCGGCCAGCGGCCCCAGCCGCCCGTCCGGCTCTATCACCAGGCGCAGCGCCAGGTGGTCGCGCCGCCACCGCAGCACGTCCTCGCTGTCGCCGAACGTGCACACCATCATCAGCCCGGTGCCGTACTGCGGGTCCACGTCCTCGTCGGCCAGCACGGGCACCTGGTGGCCGAACAGCGGGACCGTCGCCGCGGTCCTCCCGGCGTACCGCGTGTCGGCGGGGTGGTGGTACAGCGCCACGCACGCCGGAAGCAGTTCCGGCCTGGTGGTGGCGATGGCGAGCGTCTCGCCGCCGGAGCCGGGACCTGACCCGGTGAACGCGATCGTGTGCAGCCTGCTCGTCCGCTCCAGGTCCTCCACGTCGGCCTGGGCGAGCGAGGTGCGGTCCTCCGTGCACCACAGGATGGGGTCCTGCGCCCGCCGCACGTGGCCCGCCTCGTGCAGCGTGACGAAGCTGGTCTGCGCCGTCCGCTGACAGCGCGCGTCGATGGTGGAGTAGCGCAGCGACCAGTCAAGCGACAGCCCGAGCCGCCGCCACAGGTCCTCGTACCGCTCCGCGGTGCGGCCGGTCTCTGCCAGGCACAGCGCGGTGAACTCGGCCCGCGGCAGGTCCACGGCCCGTACCCCGTAGGCCTGCTCGACGTAGCGTTCGGTCGGCAGCCCGTTGTCGTCGAACCCGATCGGGTAGAACACGCGCTCGCCGCGCATCCGCCGGTAGCGGACGATGAAGTCCGGCTGGGAGTAGCTCATCGCGTGCCCCACGTGCAGGTGCGCGGCCGACACGTAGGGCGGCGGCGTGTCCACGCTGAAGACCGGGCCCGCGGCGGCGCGGTCGTAGCGGTAGATGTCGTGGGCTTCCCACAGCGCCCGGGCCGCCGCCTCGACCGCCCGGTGCTCGTACTCGCCGGATTCCATAGCAAGCGAAGGTAGCTGGCCGGCAGCGCTCGCCGTAATTTCTTTTTTGACCGAACGAACGGTGGTTCACGTTCCGTCGACGCCTACCTGCCGCTGCGGCATCATTGCATCGTGGCGCGTCCCGAGATTGCCGACCTGCTCGAGGTCGCCATCCCGCCGGGCGGCACGGTGATCGTGGTCAGCGACCTGCACCTGCCGCCGGTTCGCACGGAGGTGTCCGCGCGATCCTGCCAGACCTTGGTGCGGCACCTTTCGGCGCAGGCCGGGACCCTGCTGACTGTGGTGCTCGCCGGGGACGTGATCGAGCTGCTCGGGTTCCCGGAGGCGACGGCCACCGACATCCTGCGCGCGCACGAGGACCTGTGCGCCGCGCTCGCCGCGGTGAACGCGGGCGGCGGGCAGGTCGTGTACACGACAGGAAACCACGACGGCGACGTCGCCTGGGACGTCAAGTCCTCCGACGCGGTGCGGGAGATGACGGGGGCACGGCTGTGCCTGGCGGCGGACCTGATCCTGGCCGACGGCCGGAGGATCAGGGTGGAGCACGGCCACCAGCTCGACCCCTACAACTGCTTCCACGACGCGCGCAACGCGCTGGACACCCCGATCGGCCACCACATCGTCAGGGAGGTCATCCCGCGCATCGAGTGGCTCGGCCGCGGCTGGGTGGACGGCGCGCACGAGATGGCCGACCCGACCGACTTCCCGTCCTTCGTCGGTTCCAGGCTGGTCTACCGCAAGATAGTGAGCCGTCACCTGTGGTGGCTGATCGTGATCCCTGTCGTGCTCCTCGTCGCGGCCCGGATACCGGAGTTCACCGCGTTCAGGTCCCGTTACCCGGACACCGACGTGTGGGTGCACCGGGCCGAGATCCTGGGCTACGGCGCCGTGGCCGACTTGATCATCCTGTCCGCGGTCATCGCCATCCTCGCCCGCCGGGCCTGGGTCTCGATCAGCGCGCTTGCGCTTGACGAGCGCGGATACGGGCAGAACCAGGCAGCCCGCCAGCGAGCCGCCGACCTGGTCGCCGACGGGTACCGCGGGTTCATCTCCGGGCACACGCACCATCCCGAACTCGCCGCCTCCGGGGCCGGCTTCTACGCCAACTCGGGGTCGTGCACGTCGGTGGTGGAGGGAATCGGAGGGAAGTTCGGCCTCCCCCCTGCGTACGTGCGCAACCAGCAGATCTGCTGGGTCCAGATCACCGCGGAGGGCGCCGAGCTGGTCTCGGCCAGGGTCGAACTGCCCGGCGCGACCAGGATGGAGCGGTTCGTCGCGCACGGCAGGAACCCGCACTCGATGACCCCGGTGCGGGTGGCCGCCTGGCCCGCGGGCCCGGACTGGCCGCCGCGCTCGCAGCCGCGGTCGGAGCCGCGCGCCGACCGGAAGCCGCGGCCGGGTCCCCCGGCCTAGCGCGCCTCGTCGGCCCGGGCTTCCTCGACGGTGAGCTCGGCGGCCGGGTCGGCTTCGAGGCGCTCGTCGGGGATGGGCTTGCCGCTGCGGACGGAGCGGCCGTAGGTGCCGTCGTCGATCCGGTGCAGGGCGCGGTCGATGGCGTCCAGGCGGTCGCGCATGCTCTCCGCGATGGCGTCGTCCTCGCCCTCCTCGGTGAGCGACAACGCGGCATCCTCCATGTCGCCCGACTCGCTGTCCACCTCGCCCTGGCGGGCTTCGTCGCCTTCTTCCTCGGTGCCGGAGAGCAGCCCCTGCACCTCGGCACGCTCGGCCTCAAGCAGGGCACGGGCCCGGTCGGTATCCATTGCCAGTACTCCTCTGACGTCGGTTCTGATCGTTGGCTAGGCTAATCATCCTCAGCAGGCCCCGTGGTCGGGCAGCTTCAGTGGAGGCAGCTTAATGGCACGCATCGATGTTCAGGTTCCCGCGCCCGACGGGCACAGCAACGGGACGCTGCACGTACCCGACGGGGGCGGCTCGTGGCCGGGCGTGGTGGTCTTCCCCGACGCGGGCGGGGCGCGAGAGACGATGCGGGAGATGGGCGACAGGCTCGCGGGGATGGGGTACGTCGCGCTGGTCCCCGACATCTACTACCGCGCGGGCGACTGGGCGCCGTTCGACATGGCCACCGTGTTCTCCGACTCAAGCGAGCGGACCCGGATGTTCGGCCTGATCGGGGCGCTCACGAACGACAGGGTCATCGCCGATGCCCGCGCGTACGCCGAGTTCCTGCTGGCCCGGCCGGAGGTGAGCGGGTCGGCGATCGGCACCACCGGTTACTGCCTGGGCGGGCGGATGTCGCTGCTCACGGCGGAAGGTCTCGGCGACACGGTCGCCGCGGCGGCGTCGTTCCACGGCGGCAGGCTGGCCGTCGCCGATGACCCGTCGAGCCCGCACCTCGCGGCGGACCAGATCACCGCCACGGTCTACGTGGCCGGCGCCGTCGAGGACGGCTCGTTCACCGCCGAGCAGGCGGAACTGCTCGACCGCGCGCTCGCCGCCGCCGGGGTGGACCACACCGTCGAGTTCTATCCCGCCCACCACGGGTTCGCGGTGGCCGACAACGCGACCTACGACGCGGCCGCGAGCGAGAGGCACTGGGAGGCGCTCGGCCGGCTCTACGGGTCCAGCCTCTGAGGGCTCTGCACGGAGCCGGGGCGCGCGGCGGGGAGCGGGATCGTAGACTCGCGTGCGTGAGCACCGGCAAGGACCCGGAAACCGGGACGAACCCGACGGCGCCTGCCATGCAGGTCGACGGGCTCGTCAAGCGGTACGGGTCCACGGTGGCGGTGGACGGGCTGACGCTGACGGCGGCCCGCGGCGCGGTGACCGCCATCCTCGGGCCGAACGGCGCGGGCAAGACCACCACGATCGAAATCTGCGAGGGATACCGGCGGCCCGACCAGGGCACCGTGCGCGTGCTCGGCATGGATCCGGTCCGGGACGCCGGTGCGCTGCGGCCCCGGGTCGGGGTGATGCTCCAGTC
>JASHTQ010000236.1 GCA_030040475.1 Streptosporangiaceae bacterium | reverse complement strand
GAGCCGGAAGAGCCGGAGGGCGGAGCAACGCATGACGCAGACGGAGGCGGAGGTGACCGCGATCGGGCGAGACTACCCCGACTGGCACGTGTGGCGGTCGCAGGCCGGCCGCTGGTGGGCGACCCGGCTCGGGCACAACCACCCGGCAAGCGACCGCGACCCGGAGTTCGCCATGACGGTGGACGCCGACAGCGTCGGCGAACTCCGCGAGGCGCTGGCCTGCCAGCGGCGCCGCTTCGGCTAGCGGCCTATCCTGGATCGAGTCCCGGCCATGCCAGCAGCGGCCACGAACCGCCCGGCACGGCCGGGCCTACCAGTGGCGAGCCCGCCTACCCGGCGTGCACGAGGCGAGGAGCGGAGCTGACAATGGCTGAGCAGCGGCAGGACGGCCTGGTCATCCCGGAGGAGGGCTTCTGGCCCCCGCCCGGCGTCCCACAGCCGAACATCTACCCGATGGAATGGCACGTCGACACCCCGAAGCTCGCCGCGATCTACGAGAAGTCCAAGCGCACCGTGTGGAATCCGGCTGACCTGCCGTGGGACGGCCTGCGGCCGGAGGACTTCACCGAAGAGCAGCGTCTCGGCATCATGTACTGGTTCGCCGTGCTCGCCAACTTCGACGCATCCGGCCCGGCTGTCTTCGCGCGCGCCACCATCCACGCCTTCGAGCAGCACGAAGAAGACCCGGTGCGCAAGTGCTTCTTCTCCATCACCCGCGACGAGATGAACCACGAGGAGTGCTGCCAGCGGACGATCGCCAAGCTGTGGCCAGGCGGCCCGCTGGACTGGACGCCGCGTACCGACCTGGAGCAGGCCGCGCACAACAACATCGGCTGGCTTTACCACAACGGCGGGCGGTACTGGAACGGCTACAACCTCGCGGTCGGCAAGTACTCGCTCGCCGTGCTGTTCACCAGCTTCATGATGGGGGAGATGGCCGCGTCCACGCTGTTCCGCGGCATGGCCTCGGGCACCACCCACCCGGTGTTCAGCGAGATGTTCCAGCGGATCGGCCGTGACGAGTCGCGGCACCTGCAGATCTGCATGACGATCCTGGAGAACGAGTGGCCCGGCCTGACCGAGGACGTCAAGGGGCTGATCACCCGCCAGCTGCGGGCCGGGTTCGTCTTCCTCTCCATGATCTTGTGGGAGCCGCCGGAGGGATTCTGGGACCTGCCTCCCTACTTCCTGCCGAACCACCGCGTGCTGATGGCGCGCGCCCGCGAGGCCGGCCTCGGCGTGCTGTCCTTCGCCGAGCAGGCCGATAACTGGCGGGTCGCGATGGCGAGGGTCCGCGCGATCGTGCAGCGCTGGGGCATCCAGTTCCCGGCCATCCCGGAGCTGGACATCGAGGGCGTGGATGTGGCCGACGACATCAACCCCGAGGACATCATCCCGGTCTTCTGACCGGCCACGCCGTCGCCGCCACGGTCGCCTCAGCCGGCGCCCGGCGCCGGGCCGCGACGGTGTCAAGCACGGGCACCGGGCGGGTGGGCATCGAGATGACGGCCTCGAGCGCGGCCAGCCGCCGCAGGAACGCGTAGCAGAACCAGGTCGGCATCCAGCAGATGCTCCGCCAGTACCCGTGCTTGACCGCAAGCGGCAGGCTGACCGCCAGCGGGACCGCGCCGCCCAGGATGTACAGCAGCACGAACGTGGCGACGTTCTGCCGGTAACTGGGATGGGTGAGCACGAGCTCGAGCAGGAAGATCGGCGCCACCAGGCCGACCTGCAGGGAGAACCAGGAAAACCCGCGGCGCACGGTCCAGAACCACACCCGAGGCCCGGCCAGCCCGCTGCGCAGCGGTACGTGCCTGGCGTAGACGTGAAAGCTGGCCCGCGCCCAGCGGGTCCGCTGCTCGACGAACTCGCCGATGTTGCGCGGCACGTCCTCCTGCGACCGGATCCGCGGATCGATGACGACCCGGTAGCCCAGCCGCCCGATCTGCATGGTCAGGTCCGAGTCCTCGCCGTTCATGCCCACGGGAAAGCCGCCCGCGATGACCGCGGGATCCCGCCGGAAGACGGTGAACGTGCCGGGTATGACGACGATGCCGTCGACCATGCTCTGCCCGAGCCGCGCGAACCTGAACTGGAACAAGGTCTCCAGGGTGCGCAGCCGGTGGAACCAGGTCACGGTGTCGGTCCTCGGCTCCTCCATCGCGCCGACGCTGCCGACGCGCGGATCGCGGAACCATGGCACGGAGTAGACGAGCGCGTCCGGGCCCATCACCGAGTCCGCGTCGATGCGGATGACGATCTGCGCGTCGGTGATCGCCAGCCCGCGGTTGAGCGCCGCCGCCTGACGGCCGTTCGGCGCGGTCAGCACCCCGCCGGCGGCGTGCCTGAAGGCCGCGATCTCCGCGTGCGCGATCAGCGCCGTGTCGTCGGTGGACCCGTCATTGGATACCAGGACGCGCACCGGCCCGCCGTACCGGCCGGCCGCGATGTCGATCGACCGCAGCAGCCTGGCAATGTTATCCGCCTCGTTGTAGGCGGGCACGATCACGTCGACGGGCGGCCGGTCGCGGCCGGGCTGAGGAAGCCTGCGGTTGGTCCACCACAGCAGCCACAGGGGCGCGGACAACAGCACGAACAGGATGCTCACCGCGTACAGCGGCACGAAAACCTGCCACGCCGAGGTCAGGCTCCCCGGCTCGGCGAGGAACGCGTAGCTGACGACGAGCAGCGCCACGACGGTGGCGAGCGAGCAGCCGGCCAGCACGCTGTCCCACATCCAGCGCGGCCGCTGCACCGGCACGGTGGTAGCCCGCGGCAGCATGTAGCACGTGAACGTCATGCGGGTGATGACGAGCCCGCCGACGAGCAGGTTCGCCAGCGTGGCCTCGATGCCGAAGGGGGCGATCAGCCATCCGGTGGCCCATCCGGCCACGATGAGCAGCGCCTGCAGGAGCATCGACATCGCCAGGTAGAGCACGCCGTGCCAGAGCATCGCGATGCGCCTGGCCAGGCTCGCCCTGGCGACCGCGGCTATGCCCACGATGTAGGCCATGGCGAAGAACTCCGTCGCCGGATGGAGGCGGGCGATGTACCCGTTCACGCTGGCGGGATCCCTGGTGATCGCCACGGCCACCGCGCGCACGGCGCCGGCGTAGGCGCCCGGCAGCGAAGGCCGCTGCCAGCCGAGGAACAGCAACCCGCCGGCCGCGGCGAGGCCCAGGAACAGCCAAGTGCGCGGCCGGTAAGCCGGCGTCCGCACGTGGCGTGGGATCACCACCTGCCCCCGGCCGTCGCCGCCGTCGTCCGTGCTGTCCGCGCTCACCGGGAGCAGACATGCGGCGATCAGGGTCGTGAATATGCCGATGGTCGCGAACAGGAGCCGTATGTCCATGGAACTCCCGTGATTACCCTCAGTACGCAGGGTGAGAGTAGCGGAGGCCAACCAATGCCGTGCGGGCTTTCCCGGAAAATTAACCCCCGGCTACAACGGGCCTAATGGAGTTACGCCCGACCCGCCGGTGCAAATGCCAGCAGAAAAATAAAAAACGCCACAATACTTCAATCAGCTCCACAGGCCCACAGACCTCAGTACTATCGGCAGGAACACGGATCCAATGGCACCCGGCTGATTACCTCACGGTTCACAGGCGGCCCCAGACAGCCCGTGGGCGAGATCTGACATTCTATTACGGGCTGGGGCATTGGCCGAATGAAGTACCTTCGTCCGATGTAGCAGCCTTAGTTACCACTATGTTATGTGCGAAGGCCTTGGCGATGTCCGCGATCCGGCACGCGGTGCCCGGTCGCTATTGGTGAGTTGCAAGCCCATCCGGCGACGGTCTGGGGAACGGGATGGATACTCAACGGACGTATTACGGCGGGTCGGCCGAAACGTACCGGGCGGAGAGCGGCGCGCGGCCGGGTCAAGGACCCGACGACGACACCGATCCGCGGGCTCCCTACCGGGTCCCGCGATACCACCGGCCCCCGCAGTGGCAGCCGGGGGACCATCGGTTTCCGCCGCAGCAGCCCCTCCCGGCAAGCCCCTACCCAGAGCGACAGCCCTATCAGGGGCAAGCGCAACAGCGTTACCAAGCGCAGCCGCAAACGCAGCATCCTCACCAAGCACAACAGCCTCCGCAAGCTCAGGCCCAAGCTCAGGCCCGAGCGCAGGCCCAAGCTCAGGCCCGGGCGCAGCAGCAGAGGTACAAGACGCCGCAGCCGTATCAGGCGCCGCCCCAGCAGCGCTACCAGACGCTGGCGCAGCGGGCTTACCCGTCCCCGCCGGCGTCCCGCCCCTTCTCCCTGCTATCGCCGGGAACCCGATCCGTGTCGCCGAGGCAGGCCGGGAGCCTGGCAGGAACGTCGGCCGGGAGCCTGGCCGAGGCGCCGGCGACCGGGGGCCTGGCCGAACAGCAGGGGCGGCCGTACTGGATCCGCAGGCCCAGGACCTGGCCGCAGCGGGTCGGCGGGATCCTGATCGCCGCCACGGCCGTCGTCAGCGTCGCATGGTACGTGCCGCGGGTGATGAGCGCCGATCGTCAGCTGCTGACCGGGACGGTCACGAGCAGCGGCGTCATCGCGCTCAACTTCACCGACTCAGGGCAGATCAACAAGGTCGACGTCCGGCTCAACCAGTCGGTCAGCAAGGGCCAGGTCCTCGCCGTCGAATACGACCCCAATGCCGACACCGTGCTGGCCGCGGACGAGGAGACGATCACTGCGCAGCAGGCGAAGATAGCCGAGCTCAAGGCCGCAGAGGCCGCCGATCCGGCCGCAGCGTCGGCCGACAACGCGCAGCTGGCCGCCGACAAGGCCGTACTCGCCGTGGACGACGCCCAGCTGGCCACCGACCGCATGAAGATCGCCGCGACCGAAATCGTCGCGCCGTCGGACGGGACCGTCGTGGCCGCCAACGGCCAGCCAGGCGAGACCGTCACCTCCTCGGGCATCAGGGATTACACGACCGACGCCGGCCGGACCTCGGCCAGCCAGCGGCCGGCGTTCTCGCTGCTGCCCGAGGGCCCGCAGTCCGTCCGCACCGGCTCGGCGGGCGGATCCGCCCTGCCGGTGATCGCGCTGCGCGTCTCGACCAGCTGGCAGGTTGTCGCGCTCATACCCGAAGGCTCGGTCTCCGCCGTCAGACCCGGCATGGCGGTGAGAATCAGCGTGCCGGCCGTCCACATCGCGGGCGTAAGGGGCCAGGTCGACGAGGTGCTGCCGACCCCGGTGTCCACCGCGCAGGGCATCTTCTACCAGGCAGTGGTCGGCATCACCGGCCGCACGGCGAGCCAGCCGCTGAGCGGCATGGCGGCCGACGTCCAGCTCGGCTCGTAAGGACACCACTCGTAAGGACACCATAGGCGGAGGCGCGGATGGATATCGGGCGTGAGCGGTACACCGCACGGTGCCGCGGAGTCGTACTGGCTACCGGCGTCGCCGCGGCGGCCATCATGCTCGCCGCCTGCTCGACCGCGATCCCGTCACGCCAGGCCCCGCAGGCCCCGCAGACCCCGCCGCGCCAGGCCACGCAGGCCCCGGGCTCCAGCGGCACACAGGCCGCCGGAGCCGCCGGAGCCGCCGGAGCCGCCGGCGACGCCTACGTGCCGCAGTCGGGCAGCACGATCTGGATGCTGACCCGCGCGGCGCTCGCCCAACTCGTCGCCGACCCTTCCACGCTGGTTCAGCTGGCAAGCGCGCAGGTCTACGAGATCCTGCAGCCAGGGCAGAAGCCGCTGGCGGGATTCGCCGCCGATACCGTCGTCACCTTCGCCTCGGCGAGTGCCCTGGCGGCGGCGGTGAACGACGACAAGATCCCGGCCGGCACCTACGGCGTCCTGTACGACCCGGAGGCCTGGGACTTCACCCCGCTGGCCGAGCAGCAGGACCCGGTGGCCGCCGCGACCCAGGCCGCGGCCGCGGCGCACGCTCACGGCCTGCGGCTGATCGTCACGCCCGCGCTCAACCTCACCACCGTGCTGGCTCCGGCGAGCACGCTGCCGCGCTGGCAGCAGTTCCTGGACCTGAACCTGATCGGCAGCATGGCCAAGGTCGCCGACGTCGTCGAACTGCAGGCGCAGAGCCTGGAGCGCGACAGCGCCACCTATGCCGCCTTCGTCCAGGCCGCCGCGCGGCAGGCTCGCGCCGCGAAGCCAGGCGTCGGCGTGCTCGCCGGGCTGTCCACGAACCCGCCGGGCGCCGCGGTCGACAGCGAGCAGCTGGCCGCGGCCATCCAGGCTTCCAAGTCCCTGGTCGACGGCTACTGGCTCAACGTTCCCGGCCAGGGCGCGCGCTGCCCGACCTGCAACCCCGCCAGCCCGGACATCGCCATCCAGACCCTGCTGGCGGTCAGCTGACCGGCTCCGGCCCCCGCCGCCCGCTCCGGCCCGCCGCCGGCGCGGTGGCGGGATTTCTCCGCCGCGGGACGGTATGCCGACTACTTTGCGCACCTGGTTGCGGGTAGCGTTCGGGTATGACGACGATCACTGCGCCGTTCGGCCAGATGGTGACGGCGATGATTACCCCCATGACCCCCGCCGGGGCCGTCGACTTCGACGGGGCCGCCCGCCTCGCCGACTACCTCGTGACCGACATGCGCAACGACGGTCTGGTGGTGAACGGCACCACGGGTGAGGCGCCGACGACCACCGACGAGGAGAAGGAGCGCCTGCTCCGGGTCGTGCTCGAGGCGGTAGGCGAACGCGCCAAGGTCGTGGCCGGGGTCGGCACGAACATCACCGCGCACACGATCGAACTGGCCCGCGCGGCCGAACGCGCCGGAGCACACGGGCTCCTCGTCGTCACCCCCTACTACAACAAGCCGCCGCAGCCGGCCCTCGAGGCGCACTTCACCGCGGTCGCCGACGCGACCGGCCTGCCCATGCTCATCTACGACATCCCCGCCCGCACCGGCGCCGCCGTGGCGACCGAGACGCTGATCAGGCTCGCCGCGCACCCGAGGATCGTGGGCGTGAAGGACGCCAAGGACGACCCGGCCGCCACCTCGCAGGTGCTGGCGCGGACCGACTACGTGTACTACTGCGGCACCGACATGCTGAACCTGCCGTGGCTCGCCCTCGGAGCCGTCGGCTTCATCAGCGTGGTCGGCCACGTCGTCGGCGACCGGCTGCACGAGATGATCGACGCGTTCGGCGCCGGCGACAACCGGGCCGCCAGGCAGATCCACTACGACCTGCTGCCCGTGTACGTCGGCACGTTCCGCAACCAGGGTGCGGTCCTGACCAAGGCCTCACTCGACATGCTCGGCCAGCCCGGCGGGGCGGTACGTGCCCCGCTGCTCGCCGCCACCGAGGCAGAACGCCACCAGCTAGCGCTGGATCTCACCGCTGGCGGCGTGAAGCTGCCCGGGACGGCGGCGTGAGCTACCCGCATCCGGATCTCGTCGAGCCTGCCGCACTCGCGCCCGGCGACCTGCGCATAGTCGCGCTGGGCGGCCTCGGCGAGATCGGCAGGAACATGACCGTCTTCGAGTTCCGCGGCCGCCTGCTCGTGGTGGACTGCGGCGTGCTGTTCCCCGATTCCGACCAGCCGGGCGTGGACCTGATCCTGCCCGACTTCGGCTACCTGCGCGACCGCCTCGACCAGGTGGAGGCGGTCGTCATCACGCACGCGCACGAGGACCACATCGGCGCGATCCCGTACCTGCTGCGGGAGCGGGAGGACATCCCGCTGGTCGGCTCGAGGCTGACCCTGGCCCTGGTCCGCAGCAAGCTGTCCGAGCACCGCGTGGACCCGGTCGCGGTCGAGGTCGTCGAAGGAGAGCGCACCTCGTTCGGCCCGTTCGAGTGCGAGTTCTTCGCCGTCAACCACTCGATCCCCGACGCGCTCGCCGTGGCCATCCGCACGCAGGCCGGCGTCGTGCTGCACACCGGCGACTTCAAGATGGACCAGCTGCCGCTTGACGGCAGGCTCACCGACCTGGCCGGCTTCGCGCGGCTCGGCACCGAGGGCGTCGACCTGCTGATGGCCGACTCGACCAACGCCGAGGTGCCCGGCGTGGTCACCTCCGAGCGGGACATCGCGCCGGTGCTCGACGAGATCTTCGCCAACACCAAGCAGCGCATCATCGTCGCCTGCTTCGCCTCGCACGTGCACCGGGTGCAGCAGGTGCTCGACGTCGCCGTGAAGCACCGGCGGAAGGTCGCCTTCGTCGGCCGGTCCATGGTCAGGAACATGGGCGTCGCCCGCGACCTTGGCTACCTGCGTGTTCCCGGCGGCCTGCTTGTCGACCTGCGCGAGGCCGAGGAGATGCCGCCGGGCGACGTCGTGCTGATCTCCACCGGCTCGCAGGGTGAGCCGATGTCGGCGCTGACCCGGATGGCCGGACGGGATCACCCGATCAGGATCGCCGCCGGCGACACCGTCATCCTCGCGTCCTCGCTGATCCCCGGCAACGAGACCGCCGTCTACCGGGTGATCAACGGCCTGACCAGGCTCGGCGCCCGCGTCGTGCACAAGGAGTCCGCGCTCGTGCACGTGTCAGGGCACGCCCCGGCCGGCGAGCTGCTCTACGTGCTGAACCTGGTCCGCCCGCGCAACTTCATGCCGGTGCACGGCGAGTGGCGGCACCTGCGGGCGCACGCCCAGCTTGCCGCGCTGTCTGGCGTGCCCGACCGCAACATCGTGATCGCCGAGGACGGCGTGGTCGTGGACCTGGCCGCCGGGCAGGCGAAGGTCGCCGGGGCGGTGCCGTGCGGCTACATCTACGTGGACGGCCTCACGGTCGGCGGCGTCACCGAGTCCCAGCTGAAGGACCGGCGGATCCTCGGCGAGGAGGGCTTCGTCTCGGTCGTGATCGTGGTCGACGCCAGCTCGGGCAAGCTGGTGGCCGACCCCGAGATCCACGCCCGCGGCTCGGGCATCGACGATGCCGCGTTCGGCGACGTGCTGCCCAAGATCGAGGAGGCACTGACCCTCGCCGCCGCCGAAGGCATCACCGACGCCCACCAGATCAGCCAGCTGGCCCGGCGCATAGTAGGCAAATGGGTCAGCGACAACTACCGCCGCCGCCCCATGATCATCCCCCTGGTGATCCAGGCCTGACCCCTTCCGTCACACAACGCACCAACCTGCCCGTCCGCCCTGCCCGTCCGGCCAGCCCGCCCGGCCGCACCCACGCCTGTCGCGACAACCCGAGCGCGCCGCCGACAACCCGAGCGCGTCGCCGGGTGTCCGCGCATCTCAAGTCCCATAAGCCCCACATTGCCCATGCCTCCCACCTCAGGCCCGGCCCGCCCCGCAACGATGTAAGCCTGTAGCGGTTGCAACCGCCACGTCTTTACATCGTTGCGGTTAGCAGGGACGCCCAGCGCGGACGCGGCCGCCGGCCGGGGACCCGAAAGGGCGGCACCCCGGCAAGCCCGACACCGGCCCACCCCGGTTTGACAGACCCTGTCGGCATGATCCAGGCATGGCACCATCTACCCGAGGCGATCGAGAAGCCCTCGAACTCACCCTTGAGCGCCAGCTCTACCTGATCACGCGACGGCAGGCACTGGCACTGAACATGACCGGCCACGCGCTCCGGCATCGCACTCGCGTCGGAGGCCCCTGGCAAAGCGTGCTGCCTGGGATTTATGTCGCCGCGACAGGAACGCCTAGAACGCTGCAGCGCCAGATGGCCGCCCTCCTCTACGCGGGCGACGGCAGCCTCATCACCGGTCAAGCGGCCCTGCTCCACCACCACATCAGGGGGCCGGACACCGAGCTCATCGACGTCCTGGTCCCGGCCACGCGGGTGCGCCGCGACGCGGCCTTCGTCCGTCTCCACCGCACCACCCGGATGCCCGAGCGATGCTCGCAAGCCGGGCCGCTCCGCATTGCCCCTCCGGCCCGGGCGGTCGCGGACACGGTGCGCGGCCTGGCCAGCCTGCGGGACGTCCGGACCGTCGTCGCCGACGCCGTCCAGCAGGGCCGCTGCGAGATCCGGCAGCTGCACGCGGAGCTCATCGCCGGCCCCAACCTTGGATCGGCCCTGTTCCGCGAGGCCTTGTCGGACGTCGCGGACGGCATCAGGTCCACCGCCGAGGCGGACCTCAAGGACCTGCTCACCAAGTCCAGGCTGCCGATGCCGCTGTTCAACCCGAGCCTGTACGACGGCGACACCTTCATCGCCAGGCCCGACGCATGGTGGCCCGAGTTCGGCCTGGCGGTGGAGGTCGATTCAAGGCAGTGGCATCTCTCCCCGGAGGATCACGAGAGCACGCTGACCAGAGGACGGCGGATGAGCGTGTACCAGATCATCGTGCTCCGGTTCACGCCCAGGCAGATCCGCACGCAGCCGGCCGAGGTCAGCAACGACATCCGCGCCGCCCTGGCAAGCGCGAGCGCAAGCGCCCGCGGCCGCCCCCCGCTCAACCTCCGCACCGTCCCGGCCGAGGCCGCAACGCCGTGCAGCAAGACCGTGAAGCAAGACCGCTAAGGCGCGTTAAGCACCCGAACCGGCGCGCCCGCGCCGAACGCCACGATGTCCTGCGCAGCGTCGGCGTAGAACACCTGGTACGTCTCGTCGGTGACGTAGCCGAGGTGCGGGGTCAGCACCACGTTGGGCGCGGTCCGCAGCGGGTCGTGCAGCGGCAGCGGCTCGACGTCGTACACGTCAAGCGCCGCCCCCGCGATCGAGCCGGATCGCAGCGCTGCCAGCAGCGCCGCGCTGTCCACCAGCGGCCCGCGCGAGGTGTTCACCAGGTACGCGGACGGCTTCATCCACCCCAGCTCCAAGGCGCCGACAATGCCCCGGCTGCGCTCGGAGAGCTTGTAGTGCACGGTCACGATGTCCGCGGTGGAGAACAGGTCCTCCTTGCTGACCGCCTTGGCATGGTGCTTCTTGGCGTGATCCGGATCCAGGTTCTGGCTCCACGCCGCCAGCTTCATGCCGAACGCCCGGCCGATCTCGGCCACCTTCTGCCCTTGCTTCCCGAGGCCGACGATGCCAAGCCGCTTGCCTTCCAGGTCCGTGCCGACCGTCATCTGCCAGCCCGATCGCACGCTGAGCGCCGCGCCCCCGGCCCGCCCCGCGGTCTTCATCCGCTGGTCTTCCTCCGGGATGTGCCGGATCAGGGCCAGGATGAGCCCCCAGGTCAGCTCGGCCGTCGAGCCGCTGACGCCGTTCGTCCCGCAGACCGTGATGCCGCGCTCCCGCGCCGCGGTCATGTCGATCGAGGCGTTCCCCATGCCGGTGGTGACGAGCAGCCGCAGCCGCGGCAGCCGGCCGAGACGCCCGGCGTCGAACGGGGTCCGCTCCCGCATCGCCACCACGACGTCGAACGGCTCAAGGGCGCTGACCAGGGCGTCGGTCCGCGCGATGTGCTCGGTGAACACGTAGATCTCGGCCTGCGCGGTCACCGCCGACCAGTCCGCGCTCGCCAGGGCCACCTGCTGATAGTCATCGAGGATCGCGACCCGCATGCGCCCGACCCTACCGCGCCCCCGGCCCGCCCGCACCTTGTAGCCTCTGGGCCGGAGGAGCCGTGGAGATCGACGACATCGAGCGCGCCGCCGCGCTGCACTGGCAGGCGCCGGACACCGAGCGCCTGGGGGAGTGGCTGCTGCGCGCCGCCGCCGGCTTCACCGGCCGGGCGAACTCGGCGCTGCCCGCCGGCGACCCCGGCAGGCCGCTGCCCGAGGCGGTGGCCGCCGTGGCGGACTGGTACCGCCGCCGGGGGTTGCCGCCGATGATCGTCGTGCCCGGGGTCCTGCTCCCAGGCGCGCCGCCGCATCCCGTAGAAACATATTTGACCGAACGGAAGTGGGTACTCCGCCCGGGTCCGGCCCTCGTCATGGTCGCCGACGCCGAGGACGTCACGGGTGCTTCACCCGCCCCCGGCGCCGATTTCCGCCTCGAGCAGGAACCCGACGCCGCCTGGCTCGCGCTGTACCGCTACCGCGGCCAGCGGCTACCGCCGATGGCGCGGACCCTGCTGATGTCGGCGCCCTGGCAGGCCTTCGGCAGCATCCGCCGCGACGGCCGGCCGGTGGCCGTCGGCCGGATCTCCATCGCCGCGGGCTGGGCCATGATCACCGCGGTCGAGGTCAGCCCCGCGGCCCGCCGCCAGGGCCTGGGCGGCGCGATCACCCGCGCGCTGACCGCCGCGGCGGCGCGGCAAGGCGTGCGCCGCATCATGCTGCAGGTGGAGGAGGGCAACGCCCCGGCCCGCGCCCTCTACGCCCGATGCGGCTTCGCGTACTCCCACCGCTACCACTACCGCATGGCCCCGGCCCGGCCGTCAGGCGACGGCGATCAGTAGCGCCACAAGCAGGATTCCCGCGACGACGATGAACATCGCGGCCCACCCGCCGTGTCTCCGCAGCCATCTGGCCGGGCGACCGCGCGTCGGCTGGTCCACCATGTCCTGCGGCGTGTCGGTCAGGTAGACGTGGTGGGCGTCCTTGAAGGTAGCCGGAAACGGCTGGTGATCCGCGGCCGACTCGTGGCCCGTGACATGTCCGTTTACGACATGTCCTCCGGTGTTTGCGAACATAGCTACCTCCCCGTCGGTACTACGAGAAGGGTAGGCTCATGCCCGCCAGGTGCGCCGTCTCATCTGAGGCACGGATCGCGACACGCGCTCCGGATGCTTGGGATGCCCTGGCGTTCTCGCTACGTTTGAGATTGTGGTGAGTCGTGCCCGTAACCGATCCGGACGCCCGCGCGGCGGGCTAGCCGACGCTGCCTTCGAGGCGCCGGGATACGACGATGACGACTGGGACTACCCGCCGAGATCCCGCCCGGGCCGGGGCGGATCGGGCGGTCGGGCCGGCCGCGGCGCAGGTAAGACAGGCAAGAACGGCAGGGGAGGCAAGGGGAGCAACGGATCGAGCCGCTCGCCGCGCGGGACAAGCGGGCAGCGTGGGCGGAATACCACCTCTCGTTCGGGCCAAAAAAAGAAGGGCACTAACCGGAAGGGGTCCGGGGGGAAGGCCGGTACGGCGAGGCGCCGTCAGACGGCCAGGAACCGGCCGCCGTCACGGTCTCATGACCCGGTCGTGATCCTGGTCGGCTGGGTGGCCCGAGCGATCGCGGGCGCGTGGATGGTGGTCGCCGGCGGCCTCGGCTTCCTGGTCAGGTCGATCGGCCGCGGCGCGCGCGACCTGGAGCCGCAGCACCGCAGGGACGGACTCGGGCTGCTCATCTTCGGCGCGGCGATCGTGCTCGCGGCCAGCCTGTGGACGCGGATGGACAACGCGGTCGGGCACGGCATCCACGCGGTGGCGATCGGCGCGTTCGGCTCGCTCGACTGGCTGGCTCCGGTCCTGGTCGCGCTGCTCGCGTGGCGGTTCCTGCGTCATCCCGACCGCAACTCGGCCACCATGCGGGCCGTGATCGGCTGGACCGCGCTGCTGCTCGGCGCGCTCGGGCTGATCCACATCGCCAAGGGCACGCCCCGTCCCTCCGACGGCGCCACCGCGATGCACCGGGCGGGCGGCCTGATCGGGTACGCGGTGTCCAGCCCGCTGGCCAGCGCGCTGACGCCGTGGGTGGCGGCGCCGCTGCTCGGGCTGCTGTGCGTGTTCGGCGTCCTGGTCATCACCGGCACGCCGCTGCACCGGATTCCGGAGCGGCTTCGTGACCTGGGCGAACTGCTGGGCTACGGCAGGCCGCGGGCCGAAGAGGACCGCTACGACGACGAAGACGACGGCCTGGAGATCGACGAGGAGTACGAGCTCGGCACCGGCCGCGCCAAGCGCCAGCTGCCGGGGAAGGTCAGGCTCCGCCCGGCCCTCGAGGTCGGCGATCACGTCAAGCCGTACGACACGCCGCTGATCGAGCAGGGCAAGCGGCGCGGCAGTGCTCTATCGGGCGGTGCGGTGCCCGGTGGTGCGGTGCCCGGTGGTGTAGTGCCCGGTGGCGCGGCTCCCGGCGCGCTGGACCGCGGCGGCTCGCGGCCGGAGCCGGGGCGTACCGAGGGCGACGAGGGCCTGATCGAGGCGCTCGGGTTCGGCGTCCCCGCGCCGCCCGGGCCACCGGACGCGCACGAGGCTGCGCCCGCGTACCAGCCCGCGGATGCCCCGGCGGCCGACGCCAGGACCCGCACGGTTCCCGAGCAGCTCACGCTGACCGGGGACGCGATCGCGTACACGCTGCCGCCGCCGGCGCTGCTCAAGCCGGGCTCGGCACCCAAGCAGCGGACCAGGGCGAACGACATCGTGCTGACCGCGCTGTCGGAGGTGCTCGAGCAGTTCCAGGTGGACGCGCAGGTCACCGGGTTCAGCCGGGGGCCGACCGTGACCAGGTACGAGATCGAGCTCGGCCCGGCGGTCAAGGTGGAGCGGGTCACCGCGCTGAGCAAGAACATCGCCTACGCGGTGAAGAGCGCGGACGTGCGGATCATCTCCCCGATCCCGGGCAAGTCGGCGATCGGGGTGGAGATCCCCAACGCGGACAAGGAGACCGTCAGCCTTGGCGACGTGCTGAAGTCACAGGTCGCGATCTCCGACCACCATCCGATGGTGGTCGGCCTCGGCAAGGACGTCGAGGGCCAGGTCCTGGTCGCGAACCTCGCGAAGATGCCGCACGTGCTGATCGCCGGGGCGACAGGTGCAGGCAAAAGCGTCTGCCTGAATAGCTTCATCAGCTCGATCCTGACCAGGGCCACGCCGGACGAGGTACGGATGATCCTGATCGACCC
>JASHTQ010000235.1 GCA_030040475.1 Streptosporangiaceae bacterium | reverse complement strand
GACATACGCATGCCACCGCGTCCCCTCCACCACGGCCAGCAAGGCCTTAGCCTGCTCCAGCGTGAGGCTCTTCGACGGCCGCCCGCCCCGGCCCCGCGGCGCCCTCACCAGCGCCGCGACATTCCGCCCGACGAGGTCGTTACCCTCGGCGTGCCAAATCGCCCGCTCCAGCGAATTCCGGGTAATCTGCAGCGACCGGGTCGAATACCGGCCCACCAGCTCGCCGAGCGCCGACCGGACATCCCCCGCGCTCAGATCCCGCAGCGGCCGGGCACCGATCATCTCCAGCACCGGCTCCAGCAGCCCCTCATAAAGAGTCCGGGTACGCGAGGAGGCGTCGTCGAGCCCCTCGGCCAGCCAGTCCTCCACCGCCTGCCGCACCGAATAGGTGGGCGACGGCTTCACCCCGCGGTCAAGCTCCTTGTGCAGGTCCCGGAGCTTGGCCCGGACCTCCTGCTTGGTCTTGCCGAGGACTGTCCGCCGGATCCGCTTGCCATCCGGCCCGTAGCCGAGCGAGACCGATCCCACGTACCGGTCCTTCGACGCGACGAAGTAGATCCCGTCCTCGCCGCGAGGACGACGGCGCTGGAGTGCGGTCTCAGACATACCGAGAGGGTAACACTTAGGCTATCCGTTAGGCTTCCTGCCGCGCCGCCCGCCTCAGCACAACTCCTCTGACCTGCGCCCCGACCGCGACTCGAACGCGGGACCTACTGCTTAGGAGGCAGTCGCTCTATCCGCTGAGCTATCGGGGCCCTGCCGCCCCATAGCCTACCCGCGGACCGGCCCGGCCGCCGAACTACCGGGGCGTGTTCCCGTCCGGCCGGAACGCGGCGCCGTGACCTGGCACGATCACCGAGGCGAAGGACAGGAGCAGGTCCCTGCTGGCGTGCAGGGCAGCGGCGTCGGAGCCGAGCGGGTCCTGCGCCGGGCCGGTCGCGGTCCACCAGGCATGCGTGCAGGCGAACACGTCACCCGGCGTGGACGCCACCGTGGAGATGTCCTCCGCGGTGTGCCCGGGGGTACGCAGCAGCCGAACAGACGGCGACAGCGCCAGCCCGTGCGCGTCCCTGTCGACCCAGCGGTCGCCGACGTACATGGCCCAGTGGTCGTGGATGCGCGCGGCGGGGAACAGCGCGGCGTTCACGGTGTGATCGGGATGATGGTGGCTGAACACCACGTCGGTGACATCGCCTGCCCCGGGACCCCGCGCGGCCAGCGCCGCAAGCAGGTCGCTGCGGGAGGCCACCATGCCGGGATCGACGACGATCACCGCGCCGTCGTCCACGATCAGCGTGACCGTCCCGGCCACCCGCTCGTGGTCGCCGCCCCGGCCGACGTAGCCGTCGTGCAGCACGTATACCGAGGCAGACCCGCCCGGCGGAAGAGTCACATCCGTCACGAAGCAGACCTTACAGCGCTCGCCACCTGGACCGATATGGTGACATGGATGGCAGGCACGCACGTCCGCGCCGGCGCCGCCGCCGACGTGCCGCGCGTCATGGCGCTCTACGACCAGGCGGTGCGGTGGCTGGCCGAGACCGGCCGGGCCGGGCAGTGGGGCACCGAGCCATGGTCGCGGCAGCCCGAGATGGCCGCCGGGCTGGAGCACGTGGTCCGGGCCGGCGGCCTGCGCGTCGCGGCGGCAGCGGACGGCGACCTGGTAGCGGCGCTGTGGGTCACGCAGGCCCCCAGGTACGTCGCGCCGGCCGCCGAGCCGGAACTGTACCTCGCGCACCTCGTGGTCGACCGGCGGCACGCCGGGCGCGGCGTCGGGCAGCTGATGCTGGACGCCGCCGGGCGCGAGGCCGCCGAGCGCGGCGCCCGCCAGCTCAGGCTGGACTGCTGGGCCGGCGGCGGCCAGGCCCTGGTCCGCTACTACGAACGGGCCGGCTTCACCCGCACCGGGCAGGTATCGCTTCCCGCCGTAGCAGGCGGCTGGGAAGGCGTGGTCCTGACCCGCCGTATCTAGGAAGAAAGCATTTATCCCGAACGAGCCGTGGTATCTCCCCCAGGCCGGCCCGCCGACCCGCGGCGGGAGCGCTAGGGCAGGTCAAAGGGGAGGCTGATGCCGTCCAGGGCGTGCGCGCAGAGGTCGTCTTCGCGTTCGGCGGGGAGCGCGGCGATGATCGTGCCGACCAGCGCGCGGAGGCGCTCGATGTTGGCGGCGAACACCTCGAAGACCTCGGCCTGGGTCACGCCCTCGCCCTCTTCGAGGCCGGCGTCGAGGTCGGTGACCAGGGCCAGCGGGGCGTAGCAGACAGCGAGTTCGCGGGCCAGGACCGCCTCGGGGTGGCCGGTCATGCCGACCAGGGTCCAGCCCTGGGCGGCGAACCACTGCGACTCGGCGCGGGTGGAGAACCTCGGGCCCTCGATGACGACCAGGGTCCCGGCGGCCGCGGGGACCCAGCCGGACTTGCGCGCGGTCTCGATCGCGGCCGGGCGCAGCGACGGGCAGTACGGGTCGGCGAACGGCACATGGCAGGCGCCGTCGTCGTAGTAGGTCTGCTCCCGCATCCTGGTGCGGTCCACCAGCTGGTCGGGGATGACGAGCGTGCCTGGCCCGTAGGAGGGGGTCAGCGAGCCGACGGCGGTCGGCGCGAGGACCCGGCGCACGCCGAGCGAGCGCAGCGCCCACATGTTCGCGCGGTAGGGGATCTTGTGCGGCGGGAACCTGTGGTCCCGGCCGTGCCTGGGCAGGAACGCGACCCGCCGCCCTGCCACCTCCCCCACCGCGATCGGGTCGCTCGGGGGGCCGAACGGGGTGTCGAGCTTGACCTCTTCGGCGTCTTCAAGGAACTCGTAAAAGCCCGAGCCGCCGACGACGGCGATGCCCGCCACGTCCGCCATCGCCGGTCAGGCGACCTTCTCGCTGGACGAGGACGACTTGGACGAGGCCACGGCTTCGGACTTCTTCGCCGACTTCTCGGCCGAGCCGTTGGTTGAAGCGGAGTCACCCGACGTGCTCGACGAACCGGAGTCGCTGGACTGCTTGTCCTTCTTCTCGGACTTCTCCGAGGTCCCGGAGGAGGACCCGTTCCTGTTGTCCGTGCGGTAGAAACCCGACCCCTTGAACACGATGCCGACCGGGGAGAAGACCTTCCTGAGCTTGCCCCCGCAGGCCGCGCAGACGCTCAGCGGCGGGTCGGTGAACTTCTGCACCGCCTCAACCGGCTCACCACAGTCGGTGCAGGTGTACTGATATGTCGGCACGGACCCTCCTTCACGCGGGCCGCTAGGACCAGCGCGGGCGCAACTCGGTAGATCACATTAGCACTCGCGATATGCGACTGCTAAGCATATCTAACCCCGCGGCACCCCCCGAGATTCCGCAACCGGCCGCTAGGCGGCCGGCAGTGCCGTTATCCCGGTCGCGGGGCGCGCTACGGCACGCACCCGCAGGTCATGCGGCTCGGTCGGGACGCGCTTGACCAGTTCGTCGTCGTATAGCAACGCGATCACCGGGATCAGCGGTCCCACCCGGCCCAGCGCACGATCAAAACTCCCGCCGCCCCGCCCGAGCCTGTTCCCGGCCGCGTCCACCGCGAGCGCCGGCGCCAGCACCACGTCCGCGCTAGCCACCGCCTCGACTCCCCGGCGGGCCTCCCCCGGCTCCCACAGTCCCCTTCTCCCCCGGACCAGCGACTCGGGTCCCTCGTAGGAAGCCCAGTCCAGGTCACCGTCCTCGCGCAGGATCGGCAGCAGCACGTACGTGCCGCGCTTCCACAAGGCGAAGATGAGACCCCGCGTATCCGGCTCCGCCCCGACGGAGTAATACGCCGCGACCGTCCCCGCCATCCCCATCGCGGGCAACCCGAGGAGCGCGTCCCTGATCAGCCTCGCGGCTTGAGTGCGCTGTTCCGCGGAGAGCCTGGCCCGATCCGCTAGCAACCGCGATCTCAACCGCGCCTTCTCCGCTTTGGCGTCGGTCACGTGCACCACCGTACCGAGAGCCTCCGGCAGGGACCACTCCGAGGAGTTCGCTAGTGTTCTGAGCATGGCTGATAGTGAGGCTGTGGCCAAGGCGGTCATTCCTGCGGCGGGGCTTGGCACCAGGTTCCTGCCCGCGACCAAGGCGACGCCGAAGGAAATGCTGCCCGTGGTCGACAAGCCCGCCATCCAGTATGTGGTGGAGGAGGCCGTCGCGGCCGGGCTTGACGACGTGCTGATGATCACCGGCCGGAGCAAGCGGTCGATCGAGGATCACTTCGACCGGGCCTATGAGCTCGAGGAGGCGCTGGCAGCCAAGGACGAGGCCGAGCGGCTCGCCCTGGTGCGCGAGTCCAGTGAACTCGCCACCGTGCACTACGTCCGGCAGGGCGACCCGAAGGGACTCGGCCACGCGGTGCTCTGCGCCGCCCAGCATGTCGGCGACGAGCCGTTCGCGGTGCTGCTCGGCGACGACCTGATCGACAGCCGCGACCGGCTGCTCACCAGGATGATCGAGGTGCGCAGGCGCTACGGCGGCAGCGTGGTCGCGCTGATGGAGGTCGACCCGGAGCAGGTCTCGCAGTACGGCTGCGCGGCGATCACGCCGACCGCGGAGGAGGACGTGGTCACGGTCACCGACCTGATCGAGAAGCCGGTGCCCGGCTCGGCCCCGAGCCGGTGGATCCTGATCGGCCGCTACGTCTGCGACCCGGCCGTGTTCGAGGTGCTGCGGCACACGCCGCCGGGGCGGGGCGGGGAGATCCAGCTCACCGACGCGCTGCTGAAGCTGGCCAAGAGCAGCCCGGCCGAGGGCGGCGGCGTGCACGGCGTGCTGTTCCACGGCCGCCGCTACGACACCGGCAACAAGCTCGACTACCTGCGCACGATGGTCCAGTTCGCCTGCGAGAGATCCGATCTGGCCGAGGAGATCGTGCCCTGGCTGCGCAAGTACCTGGACAGCCTGTCATGACCGAGACCAGCGTGAACCCGGTCGCCTCGGACGAGGCGCTGACCTCGGTGGAGACGCACCTGGGCGAGATCCTCGAGGTGATCAGGCCGCTCACGCCCACCGAGCTCAGCCTGAGCGACGCGCTCGGGCTGGTGCTGGCCGAGGACGTCACGGCGCCCGGGCCGCTGCCGTCGTTCGACAACTCCTCGATGGACGGGTACGCGGTCCGGGTAGCGGACGTCGCCGCCGCCTCCGAGAAGCACCCGGTCACGCTGCCCGTGGTGGCCGAGGTCGCGGCGGGCGACACCGGCGCCTACGCGCTGCCCGAGGGCGCCAGCATCAAGGTCATGACCGGCGCGATGCTGCCGCACGGGACCGAGGCCGTGGTGCCGCTGGAGTGGACCGACGGCGGCGCGGCCAGGGTCGCCGTGCACGTCAAGGCCGAGCCGGGGCAGGCGGTACGGCTGGCGGGCGGCGACGCGAAGGCCGGCGACGTGCTCCTCACCCAGGGCACCATGCTCCGGCCGATGCATATCGCGGTCATCGCGGCGACCGGACGCGCCATGGTCAGGGTCCGGCCGCGGCCGCGGGTGGTGGTCCTTTCCACCGGCAACGAGCTGGCCGAGCCGGGCACGCCGATCATCCCGGGCCGGATCTACGACTCCAACAGCTTCATGCTCGCCGCGGCGGCGCGCGAGGCGGGCTGCCTGGCCTACCGGCAGGCCATCGTGCCCGACAACCCCGAGGAGGTGCTGCCGGCCCTTGAGGACCAGCTGGTCCGCGCCGACCTGCTCGTCACCACCGGCGGGGTCAGCCAGGGCGGCGAGCACGACGTGGTCAAGGCGGCGCTGCGGCAACTCGGCACGATCACGTTCCGCAAGGTCGCGATGCAGCCGGGCCTGCCGCAGGGTTTCGGCATCATCGGCCTGGCCGCCCCCGCCGCCCCCGAGGAGAAGACCCGGCGGCGCATCTGGCGCAGGCCGTTCGACGCGGCAGCAGAAGACGCGCTGAGCCAGCCGGGCCCGGTCGAGCACGTGCCGATCTTCACCCTGCCAGGCAACCCGGTCAGCGCCTACGTGTCGTTCCAGGTGTTCGTCCGGCCGGCCATCGGCGCGCTGCAGGGCTACGACAAGCTCGGGCTTGAGACGATCCAGGCCGAGCTGACCACGCCGGTTCGGTCGCCCGCGGGCCGGCGCTCGTTCCTGCGCGGGGTGCTCAACCGCAAGACCGGGCGGGTGGAGCCGCTGACCGGCCAGGGATCGCACCAGATCGCCACCCTGGGCAAGGCCAACGCGCTGATCATCGTCCCGGAGTGGGTGGTGCAGATGGCCGCGGGCGAGACCGTCGACGTGCTGGTGCTGCCCTGACCGTAGGGTGGCTCCATGAGCGAAGTCATGGCCGGGGGGCTGACCCACGTGGACGCGGCCGGGCACGCGCGGATGGTCGACGTGTCCGGCAAGGACGTGACGGCCAGGTCGGCGTGCGCGTCCGGGCGGGTGCTGCTGTCGGCCGCCGCGGTCGCCGCGCTGCGGGCCGGTGCGGTGCCCAAGGGGGACGCGCTCGCGGTCGCGCGCATCGCCGGGATCGCCGGCGCCAAGCGGACGCCTGACCTGATCCCGCTGTGCCACCCGATCGGGCTGCACGGCGTGTCCGTCGACCTGGCGGTGACCGACGAGGGCGTGGACATCACCGCGACCGCGCGCACCGCGGACCGGACCGGGGTCGAGATGGAGGCGCTGACCTCGGTCGCCGTGGCGGGGCTCGCGCTCATCGACATGGTCAAGGCCATCGACCCGGCCGCCGCGATCACCGACGTGCGGGTGGAGTGGAAGCAGGGCGGGAAGTCCGGGCGTTGGGAGCGGTCGTGAGCGAGCCGAAGGCGAGTGAACCGAGCACGCTGAGGGCACTCGCGGTCACGGTGTCCAACCGGGCGGCCGCCGGGGTGTACGCGGACAAGTCGGGGCCGGTGCTCGTCGAGCTGCTGCGCTCGGCGGGGTGCGCGGTGGTGGACGGCCCGCTGGTGATACCGGACGGGGACCCGGTCGAGGCGGCGCTGCGGGACGCGGTCGCGGCGGGCTACGACGTGGTGGTCACCACCGGCGGGACCGGGCTCACCCCGGCCGACCTGACGCCGGAGATGACCAGGCGCGTGCTGGCCAGGGAGATTCCGGGGATCGGGGAGGCGCTGCGCTTGGCCGGCGCGGCGGCCGGGGTGCCGGCCGCGATCCTGTCCCGGGGGGTGGCCGGGGTGGCGGGCCGGACGCTGATCGTCAACCTGCCCGGATCGACCGGCGGCGTGCGCGACGGGATGGCCGTGCTGGCCGGCGTCCTCGAGCACGCGGTGTCGCAGATCCACGGCGGCGATCACGCGCGGCGGACGCCGACGCAAAACGCTGACCAAGGATCGCGTAGCGCCGGCGTGAATACAGGAGAATGATGGGAACGTGGGACGCATGCGCGGCTGGCCGGTGACGCTCACCGAGCCCCATCTGCTCGGGGAGCCGGTAGCGCTGCGCCCGGTGCGGGTGAGCGACGCCCGGATGTGGCGCGAGATACGGGTGCGGAACGCGCCGTGGCTGCGGCCGTGGGAGCCGACCAACCCGGAGACCCCGCTGTACCGCTCCAGCCTGGGTCCCTACTACGCGATGGTCCGGGCCATGCGGCGCGAGGCGCGGCAGGGGCAGGCGGTGCCCTGGGTCGTGGCGTTCAACGGGGTGTTCGTGGGGCAGCTGACCATCGGGTCGATCACGTGGGGTTCGGCCCGCTCGGGACAGGTGGGGTACTGGATCGACGAGGCCTACGCCGGGCGGAGCATCATCCCGACCACGCTGGCCATGGCCGTCGACCACTGCTTCGGCGTGATAGGCCTGCACCGGCTCGAGGCGTCGATCCGGCCGGAGAACCACGCGTCCCGCCGGGTGGTGGAGAAGCTCGGTTTCCGCGAGGAAGGTGTCCGGGTGCGGCAGCTGCACATCAACGGGGCCTGGCGGGACCACATCTGCTACGCGCTGACCGCCGAGGAGGTCCCGCACGGGCTGATGCCGCGGTGGCGGAGCATCCTGCTGGCGTCGCGGTCCACCAACGCGGGCTGATCGGTTCTCCCGGGTGCCCGGTCCGTCTGGGTTTGGTAGCGGCGCGACGAATGTGGCGACACACCGGGCCGGGTGCTCGCCTGCATCCGCCTGAGCTATTACGTTGCGTCACAGGAGGCCCTGGGCTTGACGGGAGCAGTATGCCCACGTCCGGGACCTTCGCTGTTATCGTCGCCGGCCGGCTGGCACCCGTCGCGCCGAGGGGAGGATTGTTGAGCAGCGCGATCCTGTATGTCGCGATCGTCGTCATCTGGGCGGGCGTGCTCATCCCCCGGTGGCTGCGACGGGACACCTCGGCTGCCACGGTCGTCTCGGAGCAGGAGTCCGAGGCGGAGGGGCCGGCCGAGGAGAGCGGGCGCGCGGAGGACACGGCGGGGACCGAGACCGGCGAGCGCCCAGGTCCGTCGTCCCGTGACCGTCGCCGTCGTCC
>JASHTQ010000234.1 GCA_030040475.1 Streptosporangiaceae bacterium | reverse complement strand
CGGCCGACGCGCTCGGCGGGTCGACGACCAGCGGCGCCACGCCTGGCGGGCCGGTGCATGCGATCATCGTCGCGGGCTCTGGCGGCCATGTCGTGATGTCGGGCGTGCCCTGGCACGCGGTAGCGGCCTGCGGGGCCGCCGCCATCGTGCTGGCCGGCCTGACGACCGCCTGGCGAGGACCCCGCTGGCCGGTCATGTCGGCCAGGTTCGAGCGATCCCGGGCCGCGGCCAGATCCGCCGCGAGCGCGGCAGATTCCGCGACGATGTGGGAGTCGCTCAGCCGCGACCTCGACCCGACCGATCCTCAGGCCGGCCCGCACGCCGATCCTCAGGCCGGCCCGCACGCCGGCCCGACGCAGGTCGATGGCCGGACCCGAGGCTGACACGGTACTGCTGGCCGAGCACGAGCCAGAGGTGGCCGAGATGTCGGCCCGCTACCTGCGCCGGGACGGGCTGCGCGCGCACCTGGTCACCGACCCAGGGCAGGTGATCGCCGAGCTGACCGGCGGCTGCGACGCGGCAGCCGTGCTTGACCTCACGATGCCGGGCCTGGATCCCAGGCGCATCAGGCGCGCGCTGCGCACGCCCGTCATCTTCCTGGTGGCAGGGCCCAGGCCTCGCGGCCTGACCCTGCGAACCGGTACCGGCGCCGTAACCAGCGGGACCCGCCGGTGGCTCGCCCGGCCGTTCAGCCCCCGCCAGCTGGTCGTCATGGTCCGCGAAGTCCTGGCCGAGCCGCCCGGAGCCGGCCCGCTCACGAACGTGGTCGTGGATGGTCGTCACGTCTCGCTGACCGCGACCGAGTTCGCCATCCTCGCCGCCATGATGGATCACCCGGGCCGGGTCCTGTCGCGGCGGCAGCTGCTGGTCGCGGCGGGCCGGCCGGGCACCGGCGACCGGGCCGCAGACGTGTATGTGGCCCAGCTCAGGGCGAAGATCGGGACGGCCGCGGTAATCAGGACCGTACGCGGCGCCGGCTACGCGCTGGAGCGATTACCGGGGGCCAGTCACAACGGCACCGGGGGCAGCGGGCTACCATCGGTGGCGCAACAGTACCGATTTGAGGGGACGAGCGAACCGCGTGAGTGTGCTCGACGAGATCCTAGACGGCGTTCGTGCCGATCTCGCCGAACGGCAAAGGCGCGTCTCTCTGGATCAGCTCAAGGAGATGGCGCGGCGGGCGCCGTCACCGCGGGACGCCATGGCGGCGCTGAAGGCGGAAGGCGTCAGCGTCATCGCCGAGGTGAAGCGGGCAAGCCCGTCCCGGGGGAAGATGGCCGACATTGCCGATCCGGCCGCGCTGGCCTGCCAGTACGAGGCCGGCGGCGCGAAGATGATCAGCGTGCTGACCGAGCCGCGGCACTTCGGCGGGTCGCTTGACGACCTGGACGCGGTGCGCAGGGCCGTCCAGGTGCCGCTGCTGCGCAAGGACTTCGTGGTCAGCTCCTACCAGCTCTGGGAGGCGCGCGCGCACGGCGCCGACGTGGTGCTGCTCATCGTCGCCGCGCTCGAGCAGAGCGCGCTGATCTCGCTGGTCGAGCGCGCGGCCTCGATCGGCCTGCTGCCGCTCGTCGAGGTGCACGCCGAGCCCGAGCTCGACCGCGCGCTGGACGCGGGCGCAACCGTCGTCGGCGTCAACGCGCGCAACCTGGCCACGCTCAAGGTGGACAGGGGCATCTTCGGCCGGCTCGCGGGCCGGATTCCCGAGGGCATCGTCAAGATCGCCGAGTCCGGCGTCCGCGGCCCACGTGACCTGCTCGCCTACGCCGCGTCCGGCGCGGACGCCGTGCTTGTCGGCGAGAGCCTGGTCAGCGAGAAGGACCCGCAGAGCGCGGTCGCCGACCTGGTCACGGCCGGCTCGCACCCCGCACTGCGCGGTGAGCGCGGATGAGCAGGGACCCTGTCCCGGACAGTTCCGGTCATTTCACCGCCAACGGCATCGGGTACGGCGGGCGCTTCGCCCCGGAAGCCCTCACCGCGGCGCTCGACGAGCTCACCGCCGCCTACCAGCAGGCCAGCGCCGACCCGTCCTTCCAGGCAGAGCTAGCCGCCCTGCTGAAGGATTACGCCGGCCGCCCGACCCTGCTCACCGAGGCGAAGCGGTTCGGCAGCCAGGCCGGCAGGGCCACCGTGCTGCTCAAGCGCGAGGACCTCACCCATACCGGGTCGCACAAGATCAACAACGTGCTCGGCCAGGTCCTGCTCGCGAAGAACATGGGCAAGACGCGGGTGATCGCGGAAACCGGCGCCGGCCAGCACGGCGTCGCGACCGCGACCGCGGCCGCGCTGCTCGACCTCGACTGCGCCGTCTACATGGGCGAGGAGGACACCCACAGGCAGGCGCTGAACGTGTCCAGGATGCGGATGCTCGGCGCGCAGGTCATCCCCGTCGCCACCGGCACCCGCACGCTGAAGGACGCGATGAACGAGGCCTTCCGCGACTGGGTGAGCACGGTCGGGCACACTCACTACTGCATCGGGTCCGTCGGCGGCCCGCACCCGTTCCCGATGATGGTCAGGGACTTCCAGCGGGTGATCGGGCGCGAGGCGCGCGAGCAGGTCCTCGCCCAGCAGGGCCGGCTCCCGGACGCGGTGATCGCGTGCGTCGGCGGCGGATCCAACGCCATCGGCCTGTTCGACGCCTTCATCGGTGACCCGCAGGTCCGCCTCATCGGCTGCGAGGCGGGCGGCGACGGCATCGACACCGGCCGTCACGCGGCGACGCTCACCGGCGGCTCCCCTGGCATCCTGCACGGCATGCGCACCTACGTGCTGCAGGACGACGAGGGCCAGACCAGGGGCACCCATTCCATCTCGGCCGGGCTCGACTATCCGGGGGTAGGCCCCGAACACGTCTGGCTGATGGAAACGGGCCGTGCCAGCTACCGCGCGGTGACGGACGCCGAGGCCATGAACGCCTTCGACGTGCTGTGCCGCACCGAGGGCATCATCCCGGCGATCGAGTCCTCGCACGCGCTGGCCGGCGCGCTCGACGTCGGCCGCGACCTCGGCCCGGGCGCCCTGATCGTGGTGAACCTCTCCGGTCGCGGCGACAAGGACGTGGACACCGCGTCGAAGTGGTTCGGGGTATGACGGCCGCGGCAGACGCCTTCGCCAAGGCGGGTGCGGAGGACCGCGCCGTCCTTGTCGGCTACCTGCCCGCCGGGTTCCCCACCGTCGGGGTCGCGATCGAGGCGGCCATGGCGATGGCGGCGGCGGGCGTCGACATCTTCGAGATCGGCCTGCCGTACTCCGACCCGCTGATGGACGGCCCGGTGATCGCCGAGGCCGTCTACCGGGCGCTGGCGAACGGGACCCGGGTCGCCGACACGCTGCGCACCGTCGAGGCGGTCGCGTCCGCCGGCGTGCCCGCCCTGGTCATGACCTACTGGAACCCGGTGGACAGGTACGGCGTGCGCGCCTTCGCCCGCGACCTGGCCCGGGCGGGCGGCTGCGGCCTGATCACGCCCGACCTGATACCTGAGGAGGCCGGCCCGTGGCTCGAGGCCTCCGATGAGTTCGCCCTTGACCGGGTGTTCCTTGCCGCGCCGAGCTCCACCGGCCAGCGGCTGGCCGCGGTCACGAAGGCCTGCCGCGGCTTCGTCTACGCCGCCTCGCTGATGGGCATCACAGGCACCAGGTCCGCGGTCAGTTCCGAGGCACCCGGCCTGGTCCGCAGGATCCGCGAGCACACGGACCTGCCGGTCGCCGTCGGGCTGGGCGTCAGCAGCGGCGACCAGGCCGCCCAGGTGGCCGGCTTCGCGGACGGCGTGATCGTGGGCTCGGCCTTCGTCCGCAGGCTGCTTGACGCGGCCGACGCTCACGCGGCCGACCAGGGCATACCCGCGGTGAGCGAGTTGACCGCCGAGCTTTGCGCCGGCGTTCGCCGGCTTACGCGGTAATGTCCGGAAGGTGCCGCTTGCGTCGATACCAAGCCCCGGTCCCGCTTCGTGGCGCCTGGGGCCGCTCTCGATCCGGGCCTATGCGCTGTGCATAGTCGCCGGGATCGTCGTCGCGGTGGCGGTGACCAGCTACAGGTACCGGCGCGCCGGCGGCAGGCCCGGCGTCATCCTTGACGTCGCCGCCTGGGCCGTCCCGTTCGGCCTTGCCGGGGCCTTCGCGCACGCAGTCCTGATCGACACCAGGCACGATTTCACCGGCGTGCACCGGGCATGGCACGTCGCGACCGTGGCGGTGGCCGCCATCGGCGTGCCAGGCGCGGTCGCGCTCGGGGCGGTCGGGGCGTGGATCGCCTGCCGCAGGGACCGGGTCCCGCTGGGTCCCGTCGCGGGCGCGGCGGCACCCGGGGTGGCGTTCGGGCTGGCGATCGGCGGCCTCGGCAACTGGTGGGCGCAGCAGTTCTACGGCAAGCCCTCGTCGTGGTGGTGGGCGGTGCAGATCTCGCCCGTGCACCGGGTGCCCGGTTACGAGAACTACGCCACGTTCCAGCCCGCGTTCGCCTACCAGTCGCTGTGGGACATCGCCGTGGGCTTCGGGGTGATGGTGGCGGCGCGCAGGCTCGCGCTGGCCGGCGAGCGGACGTTCATGCTGTGCGCGGCGGGCTACGCGGCCGGCGGCTACTGGGTCGAGTCGGTGCGCATCGGCCCGCTGCCGCACGCGCTTGGCCTGAGGTACGGGGCACTGGGCGACATCGTGGTGTTCGTGCTGGCCGTCGTCGGCCTGTACGCGACCAGGCCGAGGTCCAGGCGTCCGCCTCCGCCGCGCCCGCACCCCACGGCACTCCAGCCTGCGCCGATCACCCTGGTAGACGATTCGCCGGGTGATGTAATGTCTACGTAACAGGGCCAATGTCGTCCCGGACGCACGTGAACAGGCGTATCGAGACGACAGGAGAGCGCATGGCGGCTGCTGCTGGCCTTTACGATCCCCGGTTTGAGCACGACGCGTGCGGCGTCGGTTTCGTCGCGGACCTGTCCGGCCGCGGCGGTCACGACGTGGTGGACCGCGCCCTGCGGGTGCTGCGCCACCTCGATCACAGGGGGGCCAAGGGCGGCGACCCGGACACCGGGGACGGCGCGGGCATCCTGACGCAGGTTCCCGACGAGTTCTTCCGCGCCGCCTGTGGTTTCGCGCTGCCCGCGGCTGGCACGTACGCGGCCGGCATGGCCTTTATTTTTGCTGCCGAACGAGCGGTGGTGACACGCGCCGTCGAAAGGCTCGCCGAGGCCGAGGGGCTGACCGTGCTCGGCTGGCGCGACGTCCCGCACGACGCCTCGGCCTGCGGGGCGGGCGCCCGCGCGGTCATGCCGGAGCTGGTCCAGCTGTTCGTGGCTGGCGACGCGGGCCAGTCCGGTATCGAGCTCGAGCGGATGGTGTTCTGCCTGCGCAAGCGCGCCGAGCACGAGGCGGGGGCGTACTTCGCCAGCCTTTCCGCGCGGACGATCGGGTACAAGGGCATGCTGTCCGCCACGCAGCTCGGGCCGTTCTACCCCGACCTGGCCGATCCCCGCTACGGCTCCGCGCTGGCGCTCGTGCACTCCAGGTTCTCCACCAACACGTTCCCCTCCTGGCCGCTCGCCCACCCGTACCGCTACGTGGCCCACAACGGCGAGATCAACACGATCAGGGGGAACCGCAACTGGATGCGGGCCAGGGAGGCGATGCTGGCCAGCGACCTGATCCCCGCCTCGCGGGACGGGAAGGGCCTCGAGCGGCTGTTCCCCATCCTGGACGAGTCCGCCAGCGACTCGGCCAGCTTCGACGAGTGCCTCGAGCTGCTGCACATGGGCGGCCGCTCGCTGCCGCACGCGGTGCTCATGATGATCCCCGAGCCGTGGGAGAACCACGAGGAGATGACTCCCGAGCGCCGCGCGTTCTACCAGTTCCACGCCGCGCTGATGGAGCCGTGGGACGGCCCGGCGCTGATCGCGTTCACCGACGGCTCGGTGATCGGCGCGGTGCTTGACCGCAACGGCCTGCGCCCCGGCAGGTACTGGGTGACGAGCGACGGGCTCGTCGTGCTGGCCAGCGAGGTCGGCGTGCTCGACCTCGACCCCGCCACCGTGGTCAGGAAGGGCCGCCTCCAGCCCGGCCGGGTCTTCCTCGCCGACACCGCGTCGGGCCGCATCGTCGAAGACGAGGACGTCAAGGCCGCCCTGGCCGCCGAGCACCCCTACGAGTCCTGGCTGCACGCCGGCCTGGTCCACCTAGACGACCTCCCCGACGTGCTAGCCGCCCGCAGCCCGCGCAATGAAAACGGGGATTCAGCACCTCCTGGTGTGCTGGATCCGGGGTTTCATTCCAATCTCGTCGCCCTGCAGCGGATGCACGGGTACACCGAGGAGGAGCTGCGGGTCATCCTCGCGCCGATGGCGCGCACCGGGGCGGAGGCGATCGGGTCGATGGGCACGGACACGCCCGTCGCGGTGCTGTCGGATCGGCCGCGGCTCGTGTTCGACTACTTCACCCAGCTGTTCGCCCAGGTCACCAACCCGCCGCTGGACGCGATCCGGGAGGAGCTCGTCACCTCGCTCGGCACGATCGCCGGCCCCGAGCAGAACCTGCTTGACCCGATCCCGGCGTCCTGCCGCCAGATCGTGCTGCCCTTCCCGGTCATCGGCGACCAGGACCTGGCCAAGATCGTGCACATCAACGACGGCGGCAACCTGCCCGGCCTGGCCTCGCACGTGGTCGACGGCCGCTACGACCCCCGCGGCGGCGGCCGGGCCCTCCGCGCCCGCCTGGCCGGGATCTGCGCCGAAGTCTCCGCCGCCATAACCGCCGGCGCCCGCCTCATCATCCTCTCCGACCGGATGCGCGTCCCCGCCGACTCCCTCACCCCGATTCCGTCGCTGCTCCTCACTGGTGCCGTGCATCACCACCTGATCAGGGAGAAGTCACGGACCCGGGCCGGTCTCGTGGTCGAGGCGGGGGACGTCCGCGAGTGTCATCACGTGGCGCTGCTGATCGGCTACGGCGCGGCGGCGGTCAACCCGTACCTGGCCATCGAGTCGGTCAGGGACCTGGTCAGGCGCGGCGTGATCACCGGGGTCAGCGAGAAGAAGGCGGAGGCCAACCTGCTCAAGGCGCTGGGCAAGGGGCTACTCAAGATCATGTCCAAGATGGGCGTGTCCACCGTCGCGTCCTACACCGGCGCGCAGATCTTCGAGGCCATCGGCCTGGGCGCCGAGGTGGTCGACACCTGTTTCGCGGGCACGACGTCGCGGCTGTCCGGCGTCGGCTTCGACGCGCTCGCCGCCGAGACCGCCCTGCGCACCGGCCGCGCCCTGGGCAGCGCGGGCATGGCCTACCGCCGGCTCGACACAGGAGGCGAGTACCAGTGGCGCCGGGAGGGCGAGCCGCACCTGTTCAGCCCGGAGGCCGTCTTCAAGCTCCAGCACGCCACCCGCAGCCGCAGGTACGAGATCTTCAAGGAGTACACGTCGCTGGTCAACGACCAGTCCCGGCGGCTGATGACGCTGCGCGGGCTGCTGCGCATCCGCGGCGTTGACCCCTCGGCGCAGGCCGCGGACCCGGCCGGCGCGCCACCTCCCGTTCGGCTGAAAATTGATGATGTGGAGCCGGCCGCCAGCATCATACGGCGGTTCGCGACGGGGGCCATGTCCTACGGGTCGATCTCGGCCGAGGCGCACGAGACGCTGGCGATCGCGATGAACCGGCTGGGCGCGCGGTCGAACACCGGGGAGGGCGGCGAGGACCCGGAGCGGTTCGTCCCGGACGGGCACGGCGACCTGCGCAGGTCCGCGGTCAAGCAGGTCGCAAGCGGCCGGTTCGGCGTGACGAGCGAGTACCTGGTCAACGCCGACGACCTGCAGATCAAGATGGCGCAGGGCGCCAAGCCGGGGGAGGGCGGCCAGCTGCCCGGGCACAAGGTGTACCCGTGGATCGCCAAGACGCGGTACTCCACGCCGGGCGTGGGCCTGATCTCGCCGCCGCCGCACCACGACATCTACTCGATCGAGGACCTCGCCCAGCTGATCCACGACCTTAAGAACGCCAACCCGGCCGCCCGGGTGCACGTCAAGCTGGTGGCCGAGGTCGGGGTCGGCACGGTGGCCGCCGGGGTGTCCAAGGCGCACGCCGACGTCGTCCTGATCAGCGGGCACGACGGCGGCACCGGCGCGGCGCCGCTGACCTCGATCAAGCACGCCGGCGCGCCGTGGGAGCTCGGCCTGGCGGAAACCCAGCAGACGCTGCTGCGCAACAAGCTGCGCGACCGGATCGTCGTGCAGGCCGACGGGCAGCTGAAGACCGGCCGGGACGTGATCATCGCGGCGCTGCTCGGCGCGGAGGAGTTCGGGTTCGCCAGCGCGCCGCTCGTGGTCTCTGGGTGCATCATGATGCGGGTCTGCCACCTGGATACCTGCCCGGTCGGCGTGGCCACCCAGAACCCGGAGCTGCGGGCCAGGTTCAGCGGGAAACCGGAGTTCGTGGTGAACTTCTTCGAGTTCGTCGCCGAGGAGGTCAGGGAGTACCTGGCCATGATGGGCTTCCGGTCGATCGAGGAGATCGTCGGCCGGGTGGACCTGCTGGACGCGGCGCTTGCCGTCGACCACTGGAAGGCCTCGGGCCTGGACCTGTCGCCGGTGCTCTTCCAGCCGTCGCTGCCGGAGGGAGCGGCCACCCGCTGCGTCACCGGGCAGGATCACGGGCTGGACAAGGCGCTGGACAACACGCTGATCCAGCTCGCCGAGGGGGCGCTCGCCGACGGCACCCCGGTCCGGCTCGAGCTGCCGATACGGAACGTGAACCGGACCGTGGGCACCATGCTCGGCTACGAGGTGACCAGCCGCTGGGGCGGTGAGGGGCTGCCTGACGGCACGATCGACATCTCGTTCCGCGGCTCGGCCGGCCAGTCCTTCGGCGCCTTCCTGCCGCGCGGCATCACGCTGCGGCTGCACGGCGACGCCAACGACTATCTCGGCAAGGGGCTGTCCGGCGGCCGGCTTGTCGTCCGGCCCCTGGGTGAGGCGGCGTTCGCGGCCGAGGAGCAGATCATCGCCGGCAACGTGATCGGCTACGGCGCGACGAGCGGGGAGATGTTCCTGCGCGGCATCGTCGGCGAGCGGTTCTGCGTCCGGAACTCCGGCGCGCTCGCGGTCGCGGAGGGCACCGGCGACCACGGCTGCGAGTACATGACGGGAGGTCGAGTGGTGATCCTCGGCCCGGTCGGGCGTAACTTCGCGGCCGGCATGTCGGGCGGCATCGCCTACGTGCTCGACCTGCCGGAGATTCGGGTGAACATGGAGATGGTCGACCTGGAGCCGCTCGACTCGATCGACGACGCAACGTTCGTGCGCGATGTGGTCGAGCGCCATCTCGACCAGACGGGCTCGGCGGTCGCGGCGCGGCTGCTCGCAGACTGGGACGTCAGCCGGTTCACCAAGGTCATGCCGAAGGACTACAAGCGGGTCCTGTCCGCCGCCTCGCAGGCGCAGCGCGAGGGCCGGGACGTCGACGAGGCCGTCATGGCCGCGGCGCACGGGTGAGGCGCGGCAATGGCTGACCCGAAGGGCTTCATGTCAACGTCGCGAGAGACCCCGGCCCGGCGCCCGGTCGACCTGCGGCTGCGGGACTGGCGCGAGGTGTACGAGCCGTTCCCCGCGAGCCGGCTGGAACGGCAGGCGGGCCGGTGCATGGACTGCGGCATCCCGTTCTGCCACAACGGCTGCCCGCTGGGGAACCTGATCCCGGAATGGAACGACCTGGTCTGGCGGCACGACTGGCGGGACGCGGCGGACCGGCTGCACGCTACCAACAACTTCCCCGAGTTCACCGGGCGGCTTTGCCCAGCGCCGTGCGAGGCCGCCTGCGTGCTCGGCATCAACTCAGAGCCCGTCACGATCAAGCAGGTCGAGGTGGAGATCATCGACCGGGCCTTCGCGTCGGGGTGGGTGGTCCCGCTGCCCCCGGCCATCCGGTCGGGCCGCTCGGCAGCGGTGATCGGATCGGGTCCGGCCGGGCTCGCGGCGGCCCAGCAGCTGACCAGGGCCGGGCACGCGGTGACGGTCTTCGAGCGGGACGACGCGCCCGGCGGGCTGCTGCGGTACGGAATTCCCGCGTTCAAGCTGGAGAAGCGGCACCTGGACCGGCGGCTGGGCCAGATGCGCGCCGAGGGCACCGAGTTCCGCTGCGGCGTTGAGGCAGGCACCGACATCACGGCCGGCGAACTGCGGGCGTCCTTCGACGCGGTGGTGCTGTGCGGCGGTGCCCGCGTTCCCAGGGACCTGCCGCTGCCGGGACGCTCGCTGGACGGGATTCACCAGGCCATGGAGTACCTGCCGCTGGCCAACCGGGTGGTGGCCGCCGACCCGGTGCACCCTGCCGAGCCCGCCATCAGCGCGCGCGGGCGGCACGTGGTCATCATCGGCGGCGGCGACACCGGCGCGGACTGCCTGGGCACCGCGCACCGGCAGGGGGCGGCGTCGGTGACGCAGCTGGAAATCCTGCCGCGGCCGCCCGCCTCGCGGCCCGGTCACCAGCCCTGGCCGACCTACCCGATGACCTACCGTGTCTCGAGCGCGCACGAGGAGGGTGGCGAGCGCGCCTACGCGGTGACCACGCTTGAGTTCCTCGGCGACGCGGGCAGGCTGCGGGCGCTGCGGCTCGCCGACGCCGCCGGGTTCGACCCGGTGCCTGGCACCGAGCGCGAGCTGCCCTGCGACCTCGTGCTGCTGGCCATGGGGTTCACCGGAGCCGAACGACCCGGCCTGCTCGCCGGCCTCGGCGTCGACTTCGACCAGCGGGGCAACGTGGCCAGGGACGGCTCGTACGCAACGTCGGTGCCCGGCGTGTTCGTCGCCGGCGATATGGGCCGGGGCCAGTCGCTGATCGTCTGGGCGATCGCCGAGGGGCGCAGCGCCGCCGCCGCCGTCGACCGCTACCTGGCCGCAGATGGCGGCGACGCCGCGCTGCCGGCCCCGATTCCGCCGACCGCCCGCCCGCTGGCCTGATCCCCGCGGCCTGACGGATCCCGCCGCCTGCGACCCGAGCGAGTTCGGGCAGGACGTAATCTAACGAACACCCGGCGAAAAACCGGTGGATACGTAGTCTGAAGGTGGCGAAGGCGCGATTTTGGTCTAAAGGGTCCGGTGTGGGGATGAATGCATGTCCGAATGGTCACGAGTCGGCGAGCGCTGACTTCTGTGACGTCTGCGGAACGCGGATGCCCGCAAGCCCGGCTTCCGGCCAGGCCCGGCTGGCAGGGAAGCACCACGCGCCCAGGCCGGCCGCTGCCGCGGCCGCGGCGGCGTCCTGTCCCCGTTGCAGTTCCGCCGTGTCCGGCGAGTACTGCGACTGGTGCGGCTTCCGTGTCGGAACGCACGAGGCCACCGCAACGAGCCCCCGCCAAGTCCCGTCTGAGTCTGCGGTGCCGTCGCCGTCCACCGTCCCGCCCATGCCTGCCGCGCCGGTCTCCCGGTCCCGTCCGCCCGAGTCTCTGTTCCCGCCCGTAGCCAGGCCGTTGCCGCCTGCCCAGTTCGCCCGCACCGTCCCCCCGGAGCCGCCGCCGATGCCGCCGCCGGCTCAGTTCGCCCGCACCGTCCCGCCTGAGCCGCCGTCGGTACCGCCGCCGATGCCGCCGCGGGCCCAGTTCGCCCGGACGTTTCCGGCTGAGCCGCCGTCACCGCCCGCTCAGCCGGTACCGGCCGAGGAGCCCACGGGTTCGGCGCAACCGCGGCCGCCATCCCCACCCGAGGCCGCGCTTCCGGCCGAGGCACCGCCGCTGGCCAGGCCGGAATCGCCGCCTGCCGCGCCGGATCGCCTGGTGCCGCCCCCGCCGCCCAAGGGCCAGCCCGCGCCGCCGGTGCCTCGGGTGCCGTCTACGTCATCGGCCTCACCGACCACGCCCATACCGGTGTTCACCCCGCACAGCTGGACCATCGTGGTCGGCACGGATCGTGCCTACTACGACAGCATGCAGTCCACCAGGAGCCTGTACGGCCCATCGGTCGAGTTTCCCGCGCAGAGCGGCGAACGGCGGCTGGCGCTCGGTGGAAAGCAGATGCGGATCGGCCGGCGCAGCGCGGCACGCAGTCTCAGGCCGGAGATCGACTTGGCCGACCCGCCCACCGACCCGGGCGTCAGCCGCCTGCACGCGGTCCTTATCGCCACCGCGGACGGCAGCTGGGGAGTTCTGGATCCGGGCTCGGCCAACGGCACGCTCCTCAACGGGCGCGAGATACCGGTGGGGGACCTGGTCCCGCTTCAGGACGGCGACCGCATCAACCTCGGCGCCTGGACCGTGATCACGGTGCACCGCGGCTAGCCGCACCGGCGTGAACCCCGATACGTCTCTCCCCGTTGACCCCAAGGAGTACTTAAGTGCGGGCAAAATAGAGGCGTCATTGCGGGTGCCTTTCCGGTGGCGGGAGCGGGGCATGGCGGATCGGAAATGAGCGCGACGGCTACCCGGGGTCCGCAACGTTCCCCCGGACGAGGGGCCGTGTCCGCCGGGTACCTGGTCGGCCGGACACCGCCGTTCAGCGACCGTGAGCGCTATCAGCACGACGTGGCGGTGGCCGCAGCCGACCTGAGGGCGGCGACGGCCGCGAGCGGCAATTCGAGCGTCGGCGCAAGCCTTGCCGCGCTGACCCAGGCGCTGCCCGTCTACACCGGCTATGTCGAGGACGGCGAGATCTGCAACTCGCTGGGCTTCCCGGACCAGAGCAGGCTGAACGCGCTGCTCGCGGACGCCTCGGCGCACAGCGCGGCCGCGGGTGCCGGCCCGGTCGCCGCAGCCAGGAGCGAGGCCGACGCCTGGTTCGCGGTCAACGAGCGGGTGCAGGCGCTCGACAAGGCAAGCAGCTACGGCGCGGAGACCCAGCTCGTCATCGGGTCGGGCCCGGGCACCGCCGCGACCCTGTTCGGCAAGCTCTCCGGCGACCTGGACGCCGCGATCGCGTCGAACCAGGCCGTCTTCGCGTCGAACGCGGACGCAGGCCGCGGCGCGTTCGCCGGCCTGGAGGCCGGCGTCATCGTGCTGGCGCTCGGGATGGCGGCCGGCTGCGCGTGGGGGCTGTCCCGTCGGCTCGCGGAGTACCGATGAGCATCCAGCCGCTGACCAAGGAGCAGGCGGCCGCCGCGGTGCAGGGAGCGGTCAGCGAGCGCGACGTCATCCAGGCGAACCTGCTCGAGCTCGACGGGAGCTTCGGCAAGCGGCTGCTCGCGGGCGCGGCGCTCACCGGCCAGACCAAGGTGCGCTGGGACAAGGCCGCGCGGACGCTGGCCAACCTGTGGGATCTGTACTCGGCGTACTCGGGGGTTGTCGACCGGGCCGCAGAGGTCGTCGCGGGACGGCTCGGGCCCAAGGAACTTGTGCAGGTGACCGAGCTGCTCGCCGGGACGTCCGTCCGGCTCGACCGCAGTCCGGACCCGCTGGCCCCGCTGGCCGGGCGCGACCTGGCCGACAGCGGCCGCGAGCAGCTGACCCTGACGCAGACGGTCGCCAGGATGAGGCGGTCCTTCGCCGACCTCACCGAGGTGGTCACCGCGGCGGAGCGGGTATGGAACGAGATGGCGGGGCCGCTTGACGCCGCCGCCGAGCAGCTCGCCCGGATGCCGCGGCTGGGCAGCACGCTCGGGGACGAGGCCCTGGCAGGCAACCTGTCGGCGGCGGAGGGCACGCTGGCCCGGCTGCGCGACGTGCTGAACACCGATCCGCTCTCCCTGTGGCGGGGCAATTCGGACCAGGGCCGCGCGAGCGTCGATACCTCCGGCGCTGACCAGCTGCGAGAGCGGGTCGCCGCCGTCGCGGCGCGGATGGACGAGCTGGTCCGGCTGCGGGACGACGCCAGGGATCGCCTCGCCGAGGCAGTGGCCGCCGCCGCGGCCGCCCGCGCCGCCCGCGACGACGCCGTCGCGGCTCGGCAGCGGGCGGCGGAGAAGTTCGCCGCCGAGGCGCTTCCCCCGCAGCCTCCCGACATCGCGGACCTGTCCGCCCGGCTGGCCGGCCTCGACGCGCTGCTGGCGGCCGGCCGCTGGCCCAGGCTGTCCGCCGAGCTCGACCAGGTCGAACACGGGCTGGCCGCGGCCACGGCCCAGTTCCGCGATACCGAACGAGCGGCGCTGGCCCTGCTGAACCGGCGCGAGGAACTGCGCGGGCTGCTCGAGGCCTACCAGGCCAAGGCGGCCAGGCTGGGCGCCGCCGAAGACTCCGGACTGACCGAACGCTACAACCGCGCTCACGGCCTGCTGTGGACGGCGCCGTGCGACCTCGCGGCCGCGGAGGCCGCGGTGACCGGCTACCAGCAGGCCGTCCTGGCGATCGGAGGCACGCGGTGAGCGCGGCCGCGGTCGGCTGCACCCAGCCCGGCTGCGGCGGGACGATACAGGACGGTTACTGCGACACGTGCGGGATGGCGCCTGCCGTCGCGGGCCCGCCGGCTCCCGCGCCCGCGGCGTCCACCTCCTCGGGGTCCCAGCCCACGGCAAGCGGCGGCAGCAGGGCGGCGGGCGGCCGGTCCACGCGCTCCCGGCACGCCACCAGCCGCGCCGCACGGGGCAGGCTCGGGGCCGGGCTGCTGACATGACCGCGCCGGGCAACCCGACCGGGGGCAGCTGCCCGGCCTGCGGGGAGCCGGTCGACGCGGGCGACGGCTTCTGCGAGTCGTGCGGCCGCAAGGAGCCCACCGGACGCGACCACGCCGAGCTCGACCTCGGCCCGCTCGCCGGGGTCACCGACCGCGGCCTGCGGCATCAGCGGAACGAGGACGCGATGGCGCTCGCCTCGGCGCAGACCCCGTCCGGCCCGGTCGCGATCACGGTGGTCTGCGACGGCGTGTCGAGCTCTCCCCGCCCCGACGACGCCTCGCCCGCCGCGGCCCGGGCCGCGGTGCAGGTCGCTCAGGGGTCGCTGACGCAGGCCGCCGCGCTGCTGAAGGTCGCGCTCGACGCCGGCGGCATGGACAACATCACCGTGGTGCTGGCACCGTTCCCGCTCGCCAGGCCGCAGACGTCACCGAGGAGAACTGCGCAATGACCCAGTCCGGCTTCACCGTGGATGTCGACCAGAACCAGTACCTGCCAGAAGGCGGGCGAGACGTCAGCGCGATCGTCACCGTGACCTCCTCGGCCGACGCCGCCGCTGTTCCTGCCGCTGCGGCGGGGACCCCGGCCAGCGCGGAGATCATCATCATCGACTGCTCCGGGTCGATGGAGTATCCGCACACCAAGATCGCCGAGGCGCGGGCAGCCACCGCCGCCGCGATCGATGTCGTCCGCGACGGCGTGTGGTTCTCGGTCATCGCGGGCACCAATACCGCCTGGCCCGTCTTCCCTCCCGACGGGAGCATGGCGATCGCGGACGCCTCCTCGCGAGCGGCGGCCAGGCAGGCGGTGACGGGCCTGCGAGCCAGCGGCGGCACCGCGATCGGCCAGTGGCTGAGCCTGGCCCGCCAGATCCTCTCGGCGTACCCGGCTCAGCTGCGGCACGCCATCTTGCTGACCGACGGGAAGAACCAGCACGAGACCCCCGATCAGCTCCTCGCCGCGCTCCGGCAGTGCGAGGGCATCTTCAGCTGCGATTGCCGCGGCGTGGGAACCGACTGGGAAGTCGGCGAGCTGCGCACGATATCGACCGCGCTGCTCGGCACGGTGGACATCGTGCCCGACCCGTCCGGGCTGGCCGCCGACTTCGCGGCCATGATGCGCAGCGCGATGGGCAAGCAGGTTGCCGACGTGGCCCTGCGGGTGTGGACGCCGCAGCACGCGACCCTCCGGTTCGTCAAGCAGGTCGCGCCGACGGTGGACGACCTGACCGCCAGGCGCACGCCGTCCGGCCCGCAGGCCGGCGACTACCCGACGGGGGCGTGGGGTCCGGGGGAGAGCCGCGACTATCACGTCGGCGTCGAGGTCAACCCGGCGGGGGTCGGGCAGGAGATGCTGGCCGCGCGGGTCAGCCTGGTGGTCGGCCCGCCGTCGGCCGCCGAAGTCCTCGGACAGGGGCTTGTCCGCGCCATCTGGACCGACGACGAGGCGCTGTCCACCAAGATCAACCCACTGGTCGCCCACTACACCGGCCAGGCCGAACTCGCCGACGCGATACAGGAGGGCCTGGAGGCCCGCAAGCAGGGCAGCGAGGAGGTCGCCGCCGCCAAGCTGGGCCGGGCCGTGGCGCTGGCCCACCAGTCGGGCAACGAGGACACCGCCAGGCTTCTCGCCAAGGTGGTCGACGTCGTCGACGCGCAGACCGGTACCGTCCGGCTGAAGAAGAAGGTCGAGGACGTGGACGAGATGGCCCTGGACACGAGGTCGACGAAGACGGTCAGGGTAAAGAAGGTCCAGTCCTAACGCGGCGAGGTGGCAGAAGGGTCGGAGGCGGCGATGGCGGTATGCCAGAACGGTCATGATTCGGCGAGCGATGACTTCTGCGATGTGTGCGGCATACGCATTGCCGCCAGTCCCGGCAACCCGCAGGCGCCGGCACCCTCCTCCGCTACCGGCGCATTCCCGACCGGCGCGATGCCCACCGGCGGCCTCGCGGCCGGTCAGGGCGCGCCGCAGGCGCCGGCGCCCGGTGCGGACGCCTGCGTCACCTGGACCGCGGTGGTGGCCGCGGATCGCGCCTACTACGACCAGGTCCGGGCGGCCAGCGGAACCGAGGGTGCGGCCATCGGCTTCCCCGCCTACTACGCCGAACGCCGCTTCCGCCTCGCCGGGGCCCAGATGCGGATCGGGCGCCACAGCGTGTCCCGCGGGCTGGAGCCGGAGATCGACTTGACCGGTCCGCCGGTCGACCCGGGTATCAGCCGCCTGCATGCGGTCCTGATCGCGCTCGACGGCGGCTGGGCCGTCCTCGATCCAGGCTCCGCCAACGGCACCCTGCTCAACGGCACGGAAGTGCGGGTCGGCGATCAGGTTCCGCTGCACGACGGCGACTGCATCAACCTCGGCGCCTGGACCGCGATCACCGTCCACCGCGGCTAGCACTGCAAAAGGGCCGCAAAATCTCTGTCAGGCACTACTTTTCTGCTGAATATGCCGTATCATCGAACACGTGACCGAAACATGTGGTCCCAGGCGATCGACGGACCAGGCCGGCCCGGATTCAGGGGTTGTCCACGACACGGAAGTGAGCGATGGCGCATCGGCGCACAACCGGGGCGTTCCGAGGCACTAACGTATGCACATGATCGACATCTCGCCGTCGCGCGACCGGGCCGAAATCGCCCTCGATGCCGCCGCCGGAGTCAGCGACCGTGGGTTGCGGCATGCCCGCAACGAGGACGCGATGGCGCTGGAGGCACAGCAGACCCCGAATGGCCCGGTGCTGGTAGCCGTGGTCTGCGACGGAGTCTCCACTGCGGCCAGGCCCGACGAGGCGTCGCTCGCCGCGGCCCGGGTCACGGTGCCGCGCCTGCTGGCCGCGGCGCAGGCGGGGGAGGACCTGACCGAGGCGTCACGGGCCGCGGTGCAGGCGGCGCGGGAAACGATCGCCGGGCTGCAGGGACCCTCTGGCGACACGGCGGCCACCACGTTCGTCTCGGCTGTCGCGACCGCAGACGAGGTGACCCTGTGCTGGCTGGGCGACAGCCGCGCCTACTGGCTCGCCTGGTCGGCCTCCGAGTCGCGCCAGCTGACCATGGACGATTCGGTCGCGGGAGGGATGATCGCGGCCGGCCTGGCCGACCAGGCGACCGCGATGGCCTCCCCGCACGCGCACGTGCTGACCCGGTGGCTCGGCGGAGACGCCAGCGACCTGGCCGACGACCCCGACCGCGCGCCGCACGTGGAGCGGTTCTCGCCGCCGGGTCCCGGGGTCCTCATGGTGTGCTCGGACGGCCTGTGGAACTACCTGCCCGAGGCGGCCGACCTGGCCGGGCTGGCGACGTCGGCCGCGCTGACCGATCCGCACGGCACCGCCGTGCGGCTGGTGCAGTTCGCGATCGACGCCGGCGGTGCCGACAACATCACCGTCGTCCTGATCACGTATCCGAGGCCGGACGCGCCGGACCCCGCATACACGCCCACCGTGTCCGTTAAGGCGTACACCGCCGAGTGATCCGGCTCGAGGCCGGGCCGGGAATCCGTCACACCGTGTCGGAGGCCGCGATCATCCGCCAGGCGCTGGCCGGCCTGGCCGGCCTGGCCGGGGACGCACTTCCGGCGTCTGGGTGCTGTAGTGGCCGTCAGGAGTCAGCCACACCGTGATCCGGGGTCCTCCGGGGCTGGCAAGCGCGATCGGGATGCAACGGGGGTCGGAGCGGGGTTCCTCCCCGGGCCCGATCCAGAAGCCAGCCGCCTCGTCGGCCGGGTCGCGGCGGGACTCAATACGACCGCAGCACAGCTGCCCGCTGCGTCCCAGGACCGTGATCAGGTTCGACGGCGAGTTGTCGCCGCCCTGGCTCATGCTCTTTCTGGGCTGGAGGCTGTAGGGCTTCCCGATGACGGACACGCCGCAGCAGACACACCGCCAGCCGTCGCGCGCGAGCACGAGCCTGCGCGTCGCGGCGTCCGGCCGCTGGGGCGCGAGCTGGAATCCGGTAAGGGTCACCGGATCGGCCCGGACCCCGAGCGCGGATTCCCAGCCCTCGGGGCGGGCGGCCGTCACGGCCGGATCCCTATCCCCCCGGCCGGCGTCTCCCACCTGTCGCCTGAGTCCCACGCTCGCCGGTAGACCGGGCAACCGTTGCGAATCGGGTCAGCGGCGACAGGGAGTCTCCGCGCAAGCGGGACCTGCGTGCTATCACTGTCGGTAGAGTCCATATCACGGAAAGTACCAGGATTCGTCACGACATGGAGTTAAGTTGACACTTTCCGTGTGCATCAGGCCGCGCGGGCACCGTGGCTCGACCGAAAGGAAAACACCGCGACCCGATGAGGGTTCGCGGTGTCCTCCGTGTCTTGAGAGATCACGGGGTGCCCCGGGTGGGACTCGAACCCACACTGCACGGTTTTTGAGGCCGCGTGCTCTACCAATTGGCATACCGGGGCGTACGCACGAATGACAATGTACCTGGCAACGGTAGGCTCGTCAGCGTGACCAGGAACCCGTTGCGTGTCGTCATCGCCGAGGATGAGGCGCTGATCCGCCTCGACCTCAAGGAGATGCTGGAAGAGGAGGGCTACTCGGTCGTCGCCGAGGTCGGCGACGGCGAATCGGCCGTGGAGCGGGTGACCAGCCTGAACCCGGATCTGGCCATCCTCGACGTCAAGATGCCGGTGCTCGACGGAATCTCCGCGGCCGAGCGGATCGCGGCCGAGCGGATCGCGCCCGTCGTTATCCTGACCGCCTTTTCCCAGCGCGAACTGGTGGAGCGGGCACGCGACGCGGGGGCGATGGCTTACCTGGTCAAGCCGTTCACCAAGGCGGACCTCATACCGGCCATCGAGATGGCGGTCAGCAGGTTCGCCGAGATCCGGGCGCTCGACGGGGAGATAGGCACGCTGCGCGAGCGGCTTGAGGTGCGCAAGCTGCTCGACCGGGCCAAGGGCCTGCTCCAGTCGCAGCACGGGCTCACCGAGCCCGAGGCTTTCCGCTGGATCCAGAAGACCTCGATGGACCGGCGCCTGACGATGCGCAAGGTGGCGGAGGCGGTCATCGAGGGCAGCATGAACATGCCCGCGGAAACATCGCAACCCTGAGTCCGGGCAACCCCCCGAAAATCACCGAAAGCCGCGAGCCGGGCAGGGCCAGGCCGGACGGGCCAGGCCGGACAGAGCTGGGTAGGGCCAGGCCGGGCAGGGCCGGCGCGCCGGAGCCAAGCCGAGAGGCCGGAACCCCAGAGGCCGGAGCCAAGCCGAGAGGCCGGAACCCGGGGGGCCGGAACCCGGGGGGCCGTTGGTGCCGTGCCCGCCTTCCCCGGCCGGCACGTTGTCTACTTGGACCCCCCGGGTCCGCCGTCCCACGTTAGCGACCCGCCGCCGGATGGCGCAAAGCCGGGTCGGCCGCCGGACGGCGCATGATCAGCGCACGATCATTAACCGATAACTCGCCGTTTACCCAGATGATCGACGCCATTTCCGGACTCTCCCGGAACCTGGTCCCTGATCAGGCAGGTAAGCCGGGACGTGCACACGCGGCGGTCGGCCGCGTCAGTGATGACGATCTCATAGCTGACCAGCGTCCGGCCGCCATGCGCGAGCGTGGCGACGCCGGTGACCTCCCCGTCCCTCGCGCCCATGTGGTGCGTGGCGCTGATCTCGATGCCGACCACGACCCGGTCGAGGCCGGCGTGCAGGACCGCGCCGAGCGACCCGATGGTCTCGGCGAGCACGCAGGACGCCCCGCCGTGCAGCAGCCCGTACGGCTGGGTGTTGCCGTCGACCGGCATCGTCCCCACCACCTGCGCAGCGGAGGCCGAAAGGATCTTGATTCCCATGCGGTCGGCGAGCGTGCCCTCGGCAACCGTGGTCGCCACGATCCTGTCCAGGATCTCCTGATCCATCCGTACCTCCGCTGCGCTCGGTCCTTCTACAGGTTCCCACGGGCCGCGGCCCGCGGGCACACCGCACGCACGCTGGACATATCCGACAGCGCAAGATCCCTTGCAATATTTTGTGCGATAAGGGGTGACTTTTATGTTGTTAACGCTCACAATTTGGTCTTGGACACTTCTCGTGAAGGGAGCGCACATGCGCGAGGACGGAAGACAGCGGCGTCTGTCCAGGCCTGCCGTAATCGGCCTGTCGGCTGCGGTAGCGGTGGCTCTCGGCGGCTCGCTAGCGGCCAGCCAGGCGGTCGCGGCAAGCGCCGCCAGCACGCGCCCGGCTCAAGGGTACGGCGCGCTGTCCATTACCAAGGAGTTCTTCGGCGACGCGGTCGAGCCCTACACCGGCAAGGAAACCCCGACCTACCGGTACGTCATGACGAACGCAAACGGCATGAAGATCGACCTGCTGACCTACGGCGGCATCACCCAGGCGATCGACGTGCCGGGCGCCAACGGCCAGGTCGCCGACGTTGTCCTCGGCTTCAAGACCCTGCAGGACTACGTCACCTACGTCAGCCCGCCGGTGACCGCCAACGGCGGCCCCTACTTCGGCGAGACGATCGGCAGGTACGGCAACAGGATCGCCAAGGGCACGTTCACCCTGAACCAGCCAGGCGTCGGCCCGGTCACCTACACCGTGCCCATCAACAACGGCGTGAACAGCCTGCACGGCGGGCTCGTCGGCTTCGGCAACCACATCTGGAGCACCGTCAAGGTCATCGACAACGCCACCGAGGTCGGCGTCGAACTGCAGCTTGTCAGCCCCAACGGCGATAGCAGCGGCGCGGCGGGAAGCCCGGGCTGCCCGAACGGCTGCACCGGCTACCCGGCCCAGCTCACCGTGGACGTCACGTACACGCTGAACAACAACAACGAGTACCGCATCCACTACTCGGCGCACAACGACTCGTCCAACCTCAACACGGTCCTCAACCTGACCAACCACAGCTACTTCAACCTGGCCGGCGAGAACTCGCCCGCGGGCTCGGCCTACAGCCAGAAGGTGTACATCAACGCCGACAAGTACACCCCGACCGACACCACGCAGATCCCGCTCGGCTACGAGGCCAGCGTGTTCGGCACGCCGTTCGACTTTACGAACCCCAACGGGACCGCGATCGGCGCCAGGATCGATGACGTCAGCGCCCCGGACAACTCGCCCGGATACAACCAGCTGCTCATCGCCCAGGGCTACGACCACAACTGGGTGCTGAATGCGCAGACCCCCGCCAGCACCGGCCCCGACGGTCTCAACCTGGCCGCCCGTGCCTGGGACCCGTCCAGCGGCCGTGAGCTGACCGTCTGGACCGACCAGCCCGGCGTGCAGTTCTACAGCGGCAACTTCCTCACCGGCACGCTGGTTGGCATCAGCGGCGACACCTACCGGCAGGGCGCGGGCTACACGTTCGAGACCCAGCACTTCCCGAACTCCCCGAACCAGCCCAACTTCCCGTCCACCGAGCTGGACGCGGGCGCGACCTTCACCTCCACCACCATCTTCCAGTTCTCTTCATAGCTCGCGGCAGGACCCATCGGGCCGGACGGGAGCACCATGCCCCGTCCGGCCCATAGGATCGATGGGTGGCGTCACAAGAAACCGTTCAGGACCGGTTGCTGCTGCTAGACGGTCATTCCCTGGCTTACAGGGCGTTCTTCGCGTTGCCCGTGGAGAACTTCTCCACCACCACGGGGCAGCCCACAAACGCGGTGTACGGGTTCACCGCCATGCTCATCAACGTGCTGCGTGACGAGCGGCCGACGCACATCGCGGTCGCCTTCGACCGGGGCGAGCCGACGTTCAGGCACGAGCAGTGGGTCGAGTACAAGGCGAACAGGCGGGAGACCCCCGAGGACTTCCGCAGCCAGCTCAGCCTCATCTTCGAGGTGCTCGACGCGCTCGGCATCAGGCGGCTGTCCGCGCCCGGCTACGAAGCCGACGACCTCATCGCCACGCTGGCCACCGAGGCCGCCGCCGAGGACATGGACGTGCTCATCGTCACCGGCGACCGCGACGTGCTGCAGCTTGTCTCCGACCGGGTGACGGTGCTGATGACCCGCCGCGGCATCACCGAGATGACTCGTTTCACCCCGGCGGCCGTGCTGGAGAAGTACGGGCTCTCGCCGGCCCAGTACCCCGACTTCGCCGCCGTCCGCGGCGACCCGAGCGACAACCTGCCCGGCATTCCGGGCGTGGGGGAGAAGACCGCGACCAAGTGGATCGCGGAGTTCGGCTCGCTGGCCGCACTCGTCGACCGGGTGGACGAGGTCAAGGGCAAGGCAGGCGACTCGCTGCGCGAGCACCTGGCCGGCGTGCTGCGCAACCGCCAGCTCACCGAGCTGGTCACCGACTTGCCGGCGGAGACGGTCGGCGCGGTGCCGCACGACCTGCTGCCGGTCGCCTGGGACCGGGAGAAGATCCACCAGCTGTTCGACACGCTCCAGTTCCGCGTCCTGCGCGATCGCCTGTACCAGACCCTGCCGCACGGCCTGATCAGCGCGATCGGCTCCGACGGGGCCGTCGCCGCGCCGGAGGCGGGCGAGCCGGGAAAATCAGCTTTCGAAGTGGTTGCCGTCCTGCTCGGACCCGATCAGGTCGGTGCCTGGCTGGCCGCCCATTCTTCGGCAGAACGAGCGGGCGTGGCAGTCACGGGCACGTGGGGCCGTGGCACGGGGAACTTGACGGGCGTCGCCATCGCCGCTCCCGACGGGCACGGTGCCCACCTCGACCCGACGCAGCTCACCGAGGACGACGACCGGGCCCTGGCCGCGTGGCTGGCCGACACCGGGTGCCCGAAGGTCCTGCACGACGCCAAGGGTCCGATGCACGCGCTCGCCGCCCGCGGCCTGCCGCTGG
>JASHTQ010000233.1 GCA_030040475.1 Streptosporangiaceae bacterium | reverse complement strand
GGCCGACGGCCGGCTCGGGTCGCCCGCCGCCGGCGCGCAGCCGCCCGTCGGTGCCGACGCTGATCCAGCGCGTTTCCTCGGCATCCCACGCCAGGGCCAGGATGCCGCCGTCGTGGTCGTGATCCGCCGGCCGCCACCTGATCTCGGCCGGCGCGGGCTCCCAGACCCGTACCCGGCCGTCCGTACCGCCGACGGCGAGCCGGCCCGCCGGGCCGAACGCGATCGCGGTGACCTCCGCCCCGTATTGCCGCTCGGCGAGCAGCAGCGCCGCGCGCGGGGAATCCACGTCCCAGACCCGAAGGGTGTCGTCCTCGCCCGCCGCGGCAAGGCGCGCGCCTGGCGCGTCGAAGGCGAGCGCCGTCACCGCGCCGTAGGCCGGCCTGGGCGCCGTGACCGGCTGCCCGCCGCCGGGATCCCAGAGCCGGACCACCCCGTCGGCATCGCCGGTGGCCAGCCGGATGCCGTCGTGATCGAAGGCGACGGCGTGCACGCCGCCGGCATGCCCGCGGAACTGGTCACCCAGTGTCGCGCCCACCACGTCCCAGACCCGTGCGCAGCCGTCGTCTCCGCCGACCGCGAGCCGGTTGCCCAGGCCGGCCGCCATCGCGAGCACCCGCGCCCCGGCCGACCAGGACCGTACCGGCAGGCCGGAGGCGACGTCCCAGAGCGAGATCGTGCCATCGCCGTCGGCGGCGGCGAGCCAGTGCCCGAGTGGGTCGAACGCGAGCAGCGACCACGACCCCGTCGACGGCGCGACCTGCAGCCGCGGCTGGAGATCGGCCGGCGCAGGGAGCGGCCGCGAAGGCGGCGGCGGGCCGGCGGCCGGGATCCGGTCGCGCTGCCGCGCCGCCGCCGACGGATCCCACGGTGCCCGTAGCGGCCTGGGCCGGTTCGTGGTGACGACGCTCCGGCCGTTGCCGACGGGAGCCGGGCCGACCGTGCTCGGCGGCCGGGCTGCCGCGGGCGCCGGGCCGTGACCGGCCGCTGCCGGTACGGGCGGGTGCAGGACCGCCAGCAGGGCCGCGGCGAGGGTGCCGGCGTCCTCCGGCCGGTCGTCGGGTTTCTTGGCGAGCATGGCCAGCACGATCGCGTCCAGCTCTTCGGGGACGTCGGGCCGCAACGTGCGCAGGCTGGCAGGCGGCGTGGTCAGGTGCTGGTGCATGATCTCCCGTGGCTTGCCCTTCGGGAACGGGGGCCGACCGGTCAGCAGTTCGTGCAGCACGCAGCCCAGCGAATACAGATCGCTGCGCCCGTCGATCTGCGTTTCTCCTTCGCATTGTTCCGGCGACATGTAAAGGGCCGTGCCGATCGCGTAGCCCCCCGCCGTAATGAGACCGTCGGTCGCGTCCGCTATCCGCGCGACTCCGAAATCGCAGATCTTCAGCGACCCGTCATCCTGGCGGAACAGGTTGGCAGGCTTGAGATCCCTGTGAATAATGTGAGCGGAGTGAGCAACTTGAAGCGCAGCCGCGGCCTGCGCTATCAGTTCGACGGCCGTTTCGACCGGCAGCCGCCGTCCGGGTGCCCGGCCCAGCACGCCGGCCAGGTCGCTGCCGTGCAATAGCTCCATGACGATAAACGGCTGGCCGTCATGCGTGCCGACGTCGTGGACCACGGTGATGCCGGGATGCTGCAGCCGCGCCGCGATCCTCGCCTCGCGCCGAAAGCGCCGCGGATCGGCGCGCCTGTCGCGCATTACCTTGACCGCCACCGGCCGGTCAAGCTGCCGGTCGGTGCCTTGCCAGACGTCGCCCATGGCACCGGAACCCAGGACGGCCTCCAGGACGTACCGCCCCGCAAGCTCGGCCCCAGCCTGCATCCAGGATCTCCGGTTTAATCGCGGTCGCCTCGCCGCCCCCTGCCCCGGCGGCCTACGCCCCTTTAAGTCTAGGGCGCGCACGCCGCTTTGGGCCGGCCGCCGATATGCGTCGAATGAGCCGAGCGAGGGCCGACCGGGGCCGAGGTCCGTAGTGCCGCCGCAGGAGGGATGAAATTTTTCTTCTTTTGATCCGAACGAACCGTGGTGTCAGCTCCGAATATCTATCAGGCACGGCGAGGACCTCGAGTCCGTGCCGGAATTGGGCGGCAGCAGGCGAGGAGGCCCACGATGCGGTCGGCGGTACTAGACCCCGGAGTCAGCATCAGCGCCGCGCGGGCCGACGCGCTGTTCGCCTCCGCGCTGCAGCGCTCGGACGAGCCAAGCGCGGGCCAGGTCCGGCAGGCGGTCGCCGCGGCGATCGGCGCGCACGGCGACCTGGGCTGCGCCGCGCGGGTCGCGCAGGCCTACGGCGAGGACCCGGACACCGCCGTGACCCGGATGTGCTGGGCGCGGGCGGCGGTAGCCAGCGCGTTCGGCTGAGTGTTCGCGGCAGCTTTGTTAACTGTGGTCCTGGTCGGGCGCTGGTGGAGCCAGCGGGTCCGGCAGGTCCGGGCATGGTGCCCGGGGGTGGTTACCCGGGCCGGGGTGGTGGTCCGTGGCTGTGCAGGACGGTGCTGCCGTCCGGGCTCCAGGCGGTGGTGGTCCCGTCCAGGTTCAAGATCAGCTTCCACCCCCACCGGTGCACCGCGACCAGATGATGAAACGAGCACAGGAGCAGGCAATTCTTGACGCTGGTCTTGCCGCCGTCGGCCTTGCGGATGATGTGGTGGATGTGGCAGGCCGCGGCGGGCCGCCAGCACCCGCCGGCCCACTCGCAGTGCCCCCCGGCCCGCAGCAGCACTGCTTGGCGGATCCCGGCCGGGACGGTCTCGGTGTACCCGACGTCCAGGGGCAGGCTCGGCCCGGCCAGTCCACCGCCGAGCAGCCCCGTCCGCAGCACGGAGGCGAGCCCGCCCGGCCCGGAGACCAGATCGATGGCGGCGCCGATGACCGCGCGCTGCAGCATCGCCCGGGCATGCTCGGTCAGGGCGCCGCCCGTCCCGGGTTGCGGCCAGCCCGGTCCCGGTGCCCCGCAGCCCGGAGTCTGCGGTCCTGGCGCCCCGTTTCCTGCCGCTGGCTCCTCCGGCGTGCCGGGCGGGCAGCAGCCCTGGCCGTGCCCGGCCAGGGTCACGCACAGCCCGACGAGGCGGTCCAGGACGGCCGGGTCGACGGT
>JASHTQ010000232.1 GCA_030040475.1 Streptosporangiaceae bacterium | reverse complement strand
ATCAGCACGCCGTCCCGGTGCGGCAGCGCGCCGCCGGACAGCCCCGTGCCGCTGCCCCGCGCCACGAACGGCACCCTGGCGCGCGCGCACTCCGCGACCACCGCCGCGACCTCCGCAGCCGCTCCGGGCAGCACCACCAGCGCGGGCACGCAGCGGTGCGAGGTCAGCCCGTCGCACTCATAGGTCCGCAGCTCAAGCGGGTCGGTGATGACGTTGCCCGCCCCGCATATGTCGAGCATCGCCGGGACCATCGCATCGATAGTCGCGGTCATCAAGGCACCACCTCGCCGCCTGCAGAAAAGCCGTGCCGGTCTTAGCCGATTGTCCCCTTTTCCCGCTCAGGTGGCCAGAAACCGCCTCATGGCATCCGCTCGTAGGCGGGGATGGTGAGGAACTCCGCGAACTGGTCGGCGAGCGCCACCTCGCTGAACAGCGCGACCGCCTGCCCGTACTGCGCCGCGTCGAACTCCGCGCCGGCCGCGGCGCGGATCTTGGAGAGCTCCTCGTCGATGAGCCGCTCCACCAGCTCCTGCGTGACAAGATGGCCGTCGTCGAGCGCGACGTCGTTGTGGATCCACTGCCAGATCTGGGACCTGGAGATCTCCGCCGTGGCCGCGTCCTCCATCAGGTTGAAGATCGCCACCGCGCCGTTTCCGCCCAGCCACGCGGCCAGGTACTGCAGCGCCACGCTGATGTTGTTGCGCAGCCCCGCCTCGGCGATCTCGCCGGGCGTCTTGCTCACCGACAGCAGCTCCGCGGCGGTCACGCTGACCTCCTCGCGCTTGCGCCCGAGCTGATTCGGCTCGGCACCCAGAACGCCGTCGAACACCTCCTTGCACAAGGGCACCAGGTCCGGGTGGGCGACCCAGGACCCGTCGAAGCCGTCGGTCGACTCGCGGGTCTTGTCCTCGCGGACCTTGGCCAGCGCCCGCTCGTTGACCTCGGGGTCGCGCCGGCTCGGGATGAACGCGGCCATGCCGCCGATCGCGTGCGCGCCGCGCCCGTGGCAGGTCTTGACGAGCAGCTCGGTGTAGGCGCGCATGAACGGGGCGGTCATCGTGACCGAGTTGCGCTCGGGCAGCACGAACTCGCGGCCCCTGGTGCGGAACTTCTTGATGATGCTGAACAGGTAGTCCCAGCGGCCCGCGTTCAGCCCCGCCGAGTGGTCCCGCAGCTCGTAGAGGATCTCCTCCATCTCGAACGCGGCCGGGATCGTCTCGATCAGCACCGTGGCGCGGATCGTGCCGCGCGGGATGCCGAGCGTGTCCTGGGCCAGGCTGAACGCGTCGTTCCACAGCCGCGCCTCGAGGTGGCTCTCGTTCTTGGCCAGGTAGAAGTACGGTCCCTTGCCCTTGTCGAGCTGCCGCTGCGCGCTGGTCGCCATGTACAGCGCGAAGTCGACCAGGCTGCCGGACGCCCGGGCGCCGTCGATGAGGATGTGCTTCTCGTCCAGGTGCCAGCCCCGCGGGCGGACCACGATCGTGGCCAGCTCCTCGTCCGGCCGCAGCGCGTACTGTTTGCCGTCGGGCGAGCGGAAGTCGATGGTCCGGTCCAGCGCGTCCTTGAGGTTGAGCTGCCCGCCGATCATGTTGTCCCACAGCGGCGTGTTGGCGTCCTCGAAGTCCGCCAGCCACACGTTCGCGCCCGAGTTGAGCGCGTTCACCGTCATCTTCTTCTCGGTCGGCCCGGTGATCTCCACCCGCCTGTCGACCAGCCCGGGGGCCGGCGCCGCGACCTGCCAGTCAGGGTCCTCCCTGATCGACGCGGTCTCGGGGAGGAAGTCAAGCGTGCCGCCAGCCGACAGCTCGCCCTGGCGGCGCCTGCGCGCCGCGAGCAGCTCGTGCCTGCGCGCCCCGAGCTCGCCGTGCAGGACCGCGATGAGGTCGATGGCCTGCGGCGTCAGGATCTCCTCGTAGCGATCACCGTACGGACCTGTGATCTCCACGTGTTCGGTTCCCGGCATGTCTGAGCTCCTCCCGAGTCGTGCCCTTCATCCTAGGCAGTGCGCCCCGCCCCCGAACTGACGGCCCGGCGCAGGCGCCGCCATCACCCTCCCGCCCGACAGGTCGGCGAACCGGCGGCGGCGCCGCCGAAGCGGCGCATAATGCATCGGCAAATCGCCGTCATATGGCTTCGCCGACGATAAGCCGTAATCGCCTGAATTGACCGGAAGATCTGGGCTTGAGAGAAGATCTGGGCGCCAATAGTACACCCAGGATCCGGTAGAATCGGGGTCTCTCACGGTCATTGTCTGGCGTACCAATTTTGCCGGATATATGCCGCGCTAGACGCGGGATCAGTGCCCGCAGGAGCCGTGCCGCCGGGAAACGAGCCTCATCACGCGGCACCGCGCGCCGAAGTCGCCGACATCGAGCGTAGCCCGGGCCGCGAAAGCTGCTAAACTCGTAGGCCCCGGACAATCGGTCGTAAGCCCCCAATACGCCGACAAAGGAAGTATATCACAGAATATGGCGCTCCGCGACGCAGAATCGGCCCGCCCGACCGCAGTCAGCACCGAACAGGCCTATCTCGACATGCTCTATAACCTGCTGGACCGGGCGCGGGAGCGGGCCGAGCGCGCGCTCGCGACCACGCATGCCAGCGGCAGCCCGGGCGGCACGTTCCAGGCCCGGGTGGAGCGCGACATCACCGCCGCCGAGCAGGCCAGGCGCCTTGCCCAGCTGAACGCCGTCGAGCACGGCCTGTGCTTCGGCCGCACCGACGGCTATCCCGCGCAGGCGTGGCCTGCCGATGGCCGGCGCTCGGACCCGCAGGCCGAGACCGGCGACGAGTCCGCCACGCTGTACATCGGCCGCATCGGCCTGCGCGACGACGAGCACGAGCCGCGCCTGATCGACTGGCGCGCCCCGGCCGCCCGCCCCTTCTACGCGGCCACCCCGAAGGACCCGGAAGGCCTGGTAAGGCGCCGCCACATCTACACGAGGAACCGCACCGTCACCGGCGTCGACGACGAGGTCTTCGACCTCGACCGGCTGTCCGAGCCGGACCGGCAGACCCTGTCCGGCGAAGCCGCGCTGATCGCCAGCGTCACCGCGGGGCGCACCGGCCGGATGACCGACGTGGTCGCGACCATCCAGGCCGAGCAGGACCGCGTCATCCGCTCGGCCCTGCAGGGCGTCCTGGTCGTCCAGGGCGGCCCGGGCACCGGCAAGACGGTCGCGGCCCTGCACCGCGCCGCCTACCTGCTGTACACGCACCGGCAGACCCTCGAACGCCGCGGCGTCCTGGTGATCGGCCCGAACACCACCTTCCTGCGCTACATCAGCCAGGTCCTCCCGTCCCTCGGCGAAACCGACGTGGTGCTCAGCTCCATGGCGGAGCTGTTCCCCGGCGTCAAGGCCGCGCCCGACGACGACGCCGAGGCCGCGGTGATCAAGGGCGACCAGAAGATGGTGCACGTGCTGCGCCGGGCGGTGCACGACCAGCAGCGCGTCCCGCCCGCCGACCTGGAGATCACCGCCGACGGCGTGCGGATGACCCTGCCGAGGGACCTCTGCCTGCGCGCCCGCGACCGGGCCCGCGCGCTGCGCAAGCCGCACAACGTGGCCCGCAAGCTGTTCATCACCGAGCTGCTCGGCGCGCTCGCCAGGGCCGAGGCGGCGGCGCTCGACCGCCCGTTCGACCCCGACGACCTGCCCTACGCGCGCGCCAGGCTGTGGGACGAGCCGCCGGTCCGCACCGCGCTGGACGCCCTGTGGCCCTTCCTCACCCCGCAGCGGCTGGTCGCCGGACTGCTTGCCGAGGAAGCTGCCCTCCGCCGCGCCGCCCCCGATCTTTCTTCTGCCGAACGGGCCGTGGTTCTCCGCCCGGCTTCACCCGATGCGTGGACGGTGGCGGACGTTCCGCTCCTTGACGAGGCCGCGCAGCTGCTGGGCACGGATGACTCGGCCGAGAAGGCACGCCGCCGGGCCGCGCACCGGGAGCGCCGCGCCGAGGAGCGGTACGCCCGCGAGGTGCTCGAGATCACCGGCCTGGCCGGCCAGAACTTCATCGACGCCGCCACGCTCGCCGACTGGAA
>JASHTQ010000231.1 GCA_030040475.1 Streptosporangiaceae bacterium | reverse complement strand
GCGCGGGTGTCCTGGCGGCCTATCGCGACGGCGTGACGGTCATCTGCGAGTTGGCCGCCCAGTTCACCGATGCGACCTGGCTCGCGGCCACACCGTGCACCGAATGGCGCGCGGTGGACCTGGCCGGGCACCTTCGGTGCGTCGCCGACGACTACCACGAGTACCTGGACGACGCGCCGGCCAGCAGGCTCGCCCGGCTCATGGCCACCGGCGTTCCGGCCGACAGCCTGGCCCGCAAGCTGGCACGGCAGAACGCGGCCGAACTCGCCGCGCTGCCCGACGTGTCGGGTCCTGAGCACATCGCGGCGTTCGCGGAGTCGGCCCGGTCATACGGCCGGCGGCTGTCGCCATCCTGGGACCTGCCGCACCACAGGTACCGGGACACCGAGGTCACCGTCGGCGCGATGGCCGGCGCCGCCTGCGCCGAATGGCACCTGCACGCCTGGGACCTGGCCCGGTCGCTCGGCAAGGACTACCGGCCCGCCGATCCCGAGCTGGTGCTGGCCGGCTGGCGGGCGGGCACGCCGCAGCTGTGGCCGGTGCTCGCGGCAGGCCCGGACGGCGACGACCCGTGGCACTTCCTGCTGCGCGTGTCGGGGCGTGATCCCGCCTGGAGCGCGGTGTGAGAGCCTGTACGTCGTGACCTTTGACGCATCGCAGGTGCGGGCCGCCTACCCGGCGCTGCGCGACGGCTATGCCTACCTCGACGGGGCCGCGGGCACCCAGGTGCCGACCGCGGTCATCGAGGCGATCGCGGACGCCTACCGGGCCGGGATCGGCAACGTGGGCGGCGCCTTCCCGGCCAGCGACCGGGCCGGCGCCATCGTGGCCGAGTGCCGCCGAGCCGTCGCGGACCTGACCGGCGGCCACCCGGACGGCGTGATCCTCGGGCCGAACATGACCACGCTCACCTACCGGCTCGCCGACACCCTGTCGCGGGGCTGGGCGCCCGGCGACGAGGTGGTCGTGTCCAGGCTCGACCACGACGCGAACGTCAGGCCCTGGGTGCAGGCCGCCGCCCGGCGCGAGGCCACGGTGCGCTGGGCCGAGGTGGACGTCTCCACCACCGAGCTGCCCGCCAGCCAGTACGGCGAGCTGCTGTCCGAGCGCACCCGGCTGGTCGCGGTGACCGCCGCGAGCAACATCGTCGGCACCCGGCCGGACGTGGGCGCGATCGCCGCCGCCGCGCACGCGGTCGGCGCGCTGTGCTACGTGGACGGAGTCCACGCCACCCCGCACGTTCGGGTCGACGTCCGCGCGCTCGGCGCCGACTTCTACGCCACCAGCGCCTACAAGTGGTCCGGCCCGCACATCGGCGCGGTGGTGGCCGACCCGGCGCTGCTCGAGACGCTGCGCCCGGACAAGCTCCTGCCCGCGCCCGACAGCGTGCCAGGCAGGTTCGAGCGGGGCACGGCGGCGCTCGCCGACCTGGCCGGGGTGACCGCCGCGGTGGAGCACCTCGCCGCGCTCGACCCCGGCGCGGCGCCCGACCCCGCCCGCCCGGCCACCCGCCGGGAGCGGGTGCTGGCCTCGATGGCCGCCGTGGAGGCCTACGAGGGACAGCTGTTCGCCGGCCTGCTCGGCGGCCTCGGCGAGATGCGGCACGTCACGCTCTACGGCAAGGCGGCCCGCCGCGCGCCGACGGCGTGGTTCACCGTGGCCGGGCACTCCCCGGCCGAGGCCGCGGCGCACCTGGCCGCCCGCAAGATCAACGTGTGGAACGGCGACAACTACGCGTGGGAGCTGGCGGGCGCGCTCGGCCTGCGCGACAGCGGCGGCGCGATCCGGGCCGGCCTCGTCCACTACAACGACGCAGACGAGGTGGACCGCCTGCTCGCCGCCGTCGCCGAACTCGCTTAGCCCGCCGAACCCGCGTACGCTGAAAGCCGGTCCCCTCGCGGGGGTCGGTGAGGTCGGTTCGCTTGAACGGGGCGATGCGGTGACGGCGATGACGGCGGCCGGCAGCGTGCTGACGCTGCTCGCCGGCCTGCTGCGCGACCTCGCGCAGCTCGCGGTCAGCCCGTCGGCGCTGACCGTGCTCGCCGGGGCGGTGCTCGCCGGCGCCGCGTTCGCGGCCGTGTTCGCGCTGCTCACCTCGGTGGCGGGCCTGGCCCGCGCCACCGCCGCAATCCCGCTGCTCCGCCGCGCCCGCGCGCTGCGGGAGAAGTCCTGGCGGGCGGCGTTCCTGCGCCAGCGCGACCCCGACGCGGCGGGCCGGGCAAGGCCCAGAGCACCATCGGCGGCCCCGGCGGCCGCCATGTCCGCCTGACCGCGGGACCTCGCGGCCGCTTCCAGCCCATCATCCGTTCCAGCTGGAAGGCCGTACCACGATGCTCGGCATTTTCGGCGTCCCCGTCGACGCCGCCTACTCCCTCGTCTCCGGGTTCACCGCAATCCTCACCCCCGTCCTCGGCGGCCTGGCCGCCGTCGCCGCGATCATCGCCGTCACGATGGCGGTCCGCCTCCTGCTCATGCCGCTCAGCCTGCGCGCCCTGCGCGGGCAGGCCGCCCAGGCCCGGCTCGCCCCGCAGCTGCAGGCGCTGCGCCAGCGCTACGCCAGGCAGCCGGAGAAGCTGCAGCAGGAGATGTCCGCCCTGTACAAGCGGGAGGGGACGTCGATGTTCGCGGGCTTCGGCCCGATCCTGCTCCAGTGGCCGTTCCTGTCCGTGATGTACCTGCTATTCCGCTCCCCGCAGGTCGGCGGCAGGACCAACACGCTGCTCACCCGCGACCTGCTCGGCGTCCCGCTCGGCACCCACTGGCTGACCGGCGCCGGCGTCCTGTCCGCCCAGGGCGCGGTCTTCCTCGGCGTGTTCGCCCTGCTCGCCGGGCTGTGCTGGCTCTCCGCCCGGCTGGCCCGCTGCTGGGCTCCCGTCCCTGCCCCCGTCCCGGTCCCGGCCGGGAAGCGGACCAAGCCAGCGCCAGCCCCCGTCCAGCCGCCTCAGGTCCCAGGCGGAGCACTGGTCAAGGCCCTTCCCTACCTCACCGTGGTGATCGCCGCTTTCGCCCCCCTCGCCGCCGGGCTGTACCTGATCACCTCGACCGCCTGGTCCCTAGCCGAGCGTGCCTTCTGGCGTTCCCGGCTCTCCGGGGACGTAGCGACGAGCTTATTGAGATGTGACTGGCTGCGAACGTATTTTCGGGGAGGATAAGGGCTTCGGGGAGGGTTAGGTGTACAGGAGCACACACGATCCTCCCCGAAGCCCGAAAGCTCCCCGATCTTACGGCGGGGCTGGGTGCCAGCGGTCACATGCGCACCACAACGCGCGCGGCACACTCCGGCTCGCCGGGCGCCGCTCAGGGCGCGACCAGGGTGCGCAGCAGGCGGACCGGGGGCGAGCCGTGGGCCAGCATCCGGTCGTGCAGCCCGCGGGCGGACAGGCCGGGGTTGGCCGCCCGCAGCTCGTCGGCCAGGTCGCGGACCTCGGTGTACCCGACGTAGTAGGTGGACAGCTGCGCCGAGGTGAGCAGCGCCCGCCGCCACTTGCCCGCGGCCTCGCCCTCCTCCTGGTAGCCGCGGTCGGTCATCAGCGCCATCGCCTCGGCCTCGGTCATGCCATGCGCATGTATCCGGGAGTCGAGGATGGCGTTGATGATCATGCGGAGCTGCATCTTCAGCTGCTGCATCCGGACCGCCCGCGGGTCGCCCTCGCCCGGGTACCCGAGCCCGGCCATCAGCTCCTCGGCGTAGACGGCCCAGCCCTCGATGAACGCGCCCGACCGCAGCGCCGCGCGGACCTGGCTGGCCGAGCCCGAGAACCTGCGCGAATGCTGCAGCTGCAGGTAGTGGCCGGGCATCGCCTCGTGCACCATCAGGTCGTGCACCATGTGCCTGTTGTACTCGCGGTAGAACGAGGCGACCCGCTGCGGCGTCCAGTCGGCCGGCGTCGGCGACACGGCGAGGAAGGTGGGCAGCGGGGCGCGCTCGAGCGGGCCGGGCGAGTCGCAGTACGCGACGGCGACGCCCCGGTCGATCTCCGGCATCGCGATCACCTCGACCGGGTCGTCGTACACGGTGATCACGTCGCGGTCGCGGACGAACGCGATCTGCTCCGCCAGCGCGTCCCTGCAAAAGCCCAGGATGGTCGCGTCGTCGGGCGCCTGCGCCGCCAGCCGGTCAAGCACCTCGCGCACCACCGAGGGCCCGGAATGCCCGGCCAGCCCCGCGGCCAGCGCGGCGATCTCCTCGCTCACCCGGTCCAGGTCGGCCTCGGCACGGGCGAGGATCGCGTCCGCGTCGGCCGCCGAACTCAGCGCCAGCGACAGCTTGCGCCCGAACCGCTCGGCCCCGATCCTCGGATCGGCGTATCCGTCGGTGCCATCTGCCAGCCGCGCCGACAGCCAGTCCCGGTGCCCGGCCAGGGCCTCGAGCGCCGCGGGCCGGACCCGGCCGATCGCCGCCGCGCACCCGGGCTCCGCCTCGAGCGCCTCGTCGACGGTCTCGGTGACCATCGCGATCGTCCCCGCGAACTGCCCGATGGCGGTCTCCAGGTGCACCTTGGGCATGGCGCCGAGCGACCCGCGCGCGGTGGCCAGCGCGGCAGGCACCTCCGCCAGCCTGCCCGCCAGCGCGGCGAGCCGGTCGCCGAGCGGGGCGAAATCCCTGGCAAGCAGCATGTAGACGGCCTTGCCAGGGTTCGCCACCAGCGGGTTCCAGGTGTGCTCGCGCAGTTCGTCGAGCTCGAAGGACCACCAGGCCACGCTGTCGGCCATCATCGCCGCGTCGACCCGGTCCTCGGCAGACAGCGCCGCCCCGGACCTGGCGCCGGCCTCCAGCGCGCCCAGCCTTGCCGACCAGCCGTCCAGCGCGCGCCGCTCGGCCGCCAGCGCCGCCTCGGACTGGTCGGCCAGGTGCGCGTCGAACCTGTGGTCGCCGAGGCGGGTCGCCAGCACCGGGTTCCGTTCCGCCTGGTAGTCGAGATACTCCCCGGCCAGCCTCGCGAACTCACGATCGGCCTCGCCTGCCATGCCGCCTCCAGTTTCGTCGGATCCGCACCACGGTAGCCAATGAGATGATGGCCAGGTGCGCGTGCTTGTGCCACTGCCCGACCGGGATTTCGACGTCACCGAGGTCGCCGTGCCCTGGCGCATCCTGCGCGACGCCGGGCACGAGGTCGTCTTCGCCACCGAGCGGGCGGGCACGGTCCCGGCCGCGGATCCCGGCTGCTGACCGGGGTGCTGTTCGGCCGGCTCGGGGCGTCCTGGCCGACCGCCTGACCACCTGGCTGCCGAAGTACATGGAACGCTCGGCCTACCTGGCCACGGGCTGGCGGCTCGGCCGGTACTACCGCACCTACCCGGCCTACGTCGAGGACGAGGTCAGGGCCGCCCTCGACGACCCCGGCCGCCAGTTCAAGCGCGGCCCGGTCACGCTGTCCGCGCGCGGCACCGCCGCCGACGACACCCCGGCCTTCACCGTGCGGGACCGCAACTACGTGTCCGCGCGCTGGCCAGGCGACGCGCACCTGTTCGCCCGCCACTTCTGCGAGCTGCTGGGTTCTTCCTCGTAAAAGATTTATGCCGAACGAGAGGTGGTGCCGCGATCGGGTCCGCGCCGCCTGCCGGGTGGCGGCGGTGACAGCCGGTCCGCGGGTCCAGGCTCAGTCGTCGAAGTCCCAGCGGGTGGGGGAGCCGGTGAAGTCTCCTGCCCGCAGGCTGAACACCCGGCGCGGCCGGACCCCGATCGTCGCGTTCTTCGCCGGGGCAAGGAAGTCCACCCCGTAGTCCGTGCGGTACTTGGCGTTCATCAGGTCGACGACCCGCTGCAGGACCTGCGGCTGGGTGGAGATGCGGGCGGTCCCCTCGATGATCACCGGATCGGAGGCGTCCTCGGTCGTGACGCAGCAGCGCGGATCGCCGATCAGGTTGCGGACCTTGCGCGAGCCCGCGCTGCTCGTGAACCACAGCGTGCTGTCGTCCCACATGCCCCAGACCGGCATGACGTGCGGCCGCCCGTCCGGCCAGACCGTCGCGACCCAGTAGTTGCGCGCGGCGGTGAGCCGCTCTGCCGCCCAGGACCAGTGCAGCAGCCCGCTTCCCTCTTCCGGCCCGGCGATTCCGTATCCCGGCATGTAGGGCCGGCTGACCCGGGGGATTTCCATGGCGCAAGGTCTACCACGCGCCCTGCTTATCCGGGGGGCAACCGCGGGAACCCCCGGCTTGCCCCGGGGATAACCCATTAACCCGCCGGGGCGACTAACGTTGGAACCCGTGAAGGCATCACCGCAATCTCAGCTCCTGCTGCTCGACCTGGCCCGCCTGGACGCCGAGCTCGCCCGCCTGGACCACCGCAGGAGCTCCCTGCCCGAGGTGGCCGAGCTGGCCCGCATGGACGCCAGGGCCGCCGAGCTGAAGGATGCCATCGTCGTGGCCGAGACCGACCTCGGCGACCTGGCCAAGGAGCAGGGCCGGGCCGAGCGCGACGTGGACCAGGTCCGGACCAGGATCGACAGGGACAGGGCGCGGCTTGACGCCGGGCAGGTCTCCGCGGCGCGCGAGCTCGCGACCCTCCAGTCGGAGATCGAATCGCTGCACAGAAGGCAGGACGATCTCGAGGAGATCGTGCTCGACCTGATGGAGCGCCGCGAGGCGCTCGCCAGCAGGCGCGACGAGCTGGCCGCCGAACGCGACAGCCTGGCCGACGAGATGGCCACCGTGGCCGCCCGGCGGGACTCGGCCGTCAAGGAGATCGACGAGCAGGCGGGCCGTGCCTCCGACCAGCGCGCCGGCATCGCCGCCGAGGTGCCCGCCGACCTGCTCAAGCTGTACGAGCAGATCCGCGGCTCGCGCGGCGTGGGGGCCGCGATGCTGCGGGCGGGCCGGTGCGAGGGATGCCACCTGACGCTGAACACCGTCGACCTGAACGAGATCAGGGCGTCGGCACCGGACGAGGTGGTCAGGTGCGAGGAGTGCCGGCGGATCCTCGTCCGCACCGCCGAATCCGGTCTGTAGGGTGCGCCCCAGGTCCGCCTGGATGCCCGCCGAGGGCGAGCCCACCGCTACCCTGCTGCTCAGGCACGGGCAGACCGCCATGTCGGTGCAGAAGCGGTACGCGGGCCGGTCAGACGTGCCGCTCACGCAGGCCGGCGCCCGGCAGGCCGCCGCGGCCGCCAAGCGGCTGGCGTCGGCCGGCCTCGACGTGATCGTGACCTCCCCGCTGCGGCGCGCGGCGGCGACGGCCGCGGAGGTCGCAGCCGCCGCCGCCGTCCCCGTCGTGACCGACGAGGGCTTCCTCGAGACCGATTTCGGCGACTGGGACGGCCTGACGTTCGCCGAGGTCCGGCGGCGCTGGCCGGCCGAGCTCGCGGCCTGGCTGGCCGATCCGGCGGTCCCGCCGCCCGGCGGGGAGAGCTTCGCCGACGTGAGCACCAGGGTGACCGGCGCCCTGCGCCGGGTGCTGGCCGACCGCCCGCGCCAGCGGGTGCTCATCGTCAGCCACGTCACGCCGATCAAGACGCTGGTCGCCGCGGCGCTGCTCGCCCCGCCTGCCGCGCTGTACCGGATGCACCTGGACGTGGCCGCGCTCTGCGAGATCGACTGGTACGCCGACGGCCCGGCGGTGCTGCGGTCCTTCAACGACACCGGACACCTGGACGCGCCCTGACCCGGTGAATGCCCGGTTAACTTCCCTGCTGGTATCCGCCAATTCCCGGCGAACGATTTTCCCAGGCCGCCCGGTACCCGCGATGGGCGCGGCGGACCTCATAAAATCCTCAGCCATGAGAGACCGAGGGCGGCTGACCGCTCCTGGCGGCCTGCTCGACGACGCGGTGCCCGAGCCCGAGCCCGAGCCGTCGCCCGGGACCGAGGACCTGGCGGCCCTGGCCGCGAGGTACGGCCTGCGCCCCAGCTCCCAGCGCCCCGGCCTGGCGGCCTACCTGCGCCTGGTCTGGCAGCGACGGTACTTCATCATGGCCTACGCCACTGCGCGCAACGTGTCCATGTACACCGAGGCCAGGCTCGGCCAGCTCTGGCAGGTGCTGACGCCGCTGCTCAACTCGGCCGTCTACTACCTGATCTTCGGGATCTTGTTCCAGCAGAACCGCGGCATCGAGCACTACATCGCGTACCTGGTCACCGGCGTGTTCATCTTCGCCTTCACCGAGCGGTCGATCGTGGTCGGCTCCACCGTGATGCGGGCGAACATCGCGCTGATCCGCGCGCTGCACTTCCCCCGGGCCTGCCTGCCGCTGGCGTACGTGATGGTGGAGTTCGAGCAACTGCTGCTGTCGATGCTGGTGATGTTCGCCATCGTGCTCGGCGACCGCGAGCCGCCCACCCTCTACTGGCTGTACCTGGTGCCCGCCCTGGCGCTGCAGGCGACGTTCAACATGGGCGCCGCGCTGATCATGGCCCGGCTTGGCGCCGGAGCGCAGGACTTCAGCCAGCTGATCCCGTTCCTGACCCGGATCTGGCGGTATTTCTGCGGGGTCATGTACAGCATCGCCTCGCTTCCCGCCTCGCTGCCGACATGGGCCAAGGACGTGCTGTCGCTCAACCCGGCGGCGGTGTACATCACGCTGACCAGGTACGCGATCATGGCCTCCCAGCGCGCCAACGCGCCGGGCGCGCAGCCCTACAACGACGCCAAGTGCGCCCAGTTCACCGCGGAGAAGATCCCGGCCCTGCAGGCCTACTGCCACCCTGGGGCGGTGACGACCGGCGACCTGTGGCTGGCCGGAATCGGCTGGGCCGTGGTCACCCTGGTCATCGGGGTCGTCTACTTCTGGCAGGCCGAGACCCGCTACGGCCGCGGCTGACGCCTCTAAAATGCTCCCATGGTGGGCACTACCGGGGCGGAGAGCGCCGAGCCTGTCGCGAACCCCGGCCTGCGGGAGGCCAAGCGCGATCGTCTCATCCGCACCACCAAGCAGCAGATCGCGGGCCGCGCCGGGCCGCTTCGCCAGGTCCGCCGGCGCGACGAGGTCGTCTCGCCGCTCGCGCTGGAACTTGGGTGCCGGAAGCTGCTGCTGCGCGCCCAGCGCGCCATCAGGGCCATCGTAACGTCCCGGGTCTACGCGGGCGACCTGCGCGGCACCGTGCAGGAGCCTATCCTCAGGCAGCACGAATGGGAGATCGCGGTCGCGCTGCGCGAGATCACCGAGTTGCTTCTCGATCTGGTGGCGAGCAATGCCGGGGCCGCGCCCGGGCCGATGACCGCCCCCGTTCTGCTGTCCCAGAATCGCGCGATATCGATAGCCAGGGACGCCACGACGGCCCGGGTTCTCGCGCTCGAGCTGCTGGCCGCGCAGGTGGCGGCCGCCGAGGCCGCGCGCAGGGACTGGGAGACCGCCCACCAGATGGCGGCCAACAACGACAAGTACCTCGACCTGGTTGCCCGGACCGCGGCGGACCAGCAAGCGACCGTCGAGATCACCGACCTGGCCGAGGCGACGCAGGCGGTCCGCGAAACCCTGCAGCGCGCCACCCAGGCGGCCGAGGCCCTAGTCCTCCCCGAGCCCCGCTAGCCCCCGCCTCCCGCCTCACGATCCCCACTGCCCTGCCGTCCCTGCCTGCCGTCCCTGCCTGCCGTCCCTGCCCGCCGTCCCTGCCTGCCGTCCGTGGCGGCCGTCACTGCCTGCCGGCCGCTTCCGGCGAGGCGGGCGCGGGACGCCGCATACTCGACCTGGGCCACCGCTGCCTGCTCGAGCGGGTCTTCCGCAGCACGCTCGACCAGCTGCGGCACGACCCCACCTCAACAGCCCCATAGCTCACTTTAGCCACTCCAGTTCCATCCGGTAAGGCGTGGAAGTCGCAGCCATGTAGCTCTATGCGCATGGTAGGGACATCCACGCTATTTGCAGTCACGTCAGAAGTGACCACAGTGCTTGTTTCAGTCTTCCGTGACGATAAGACCCTGCGTACTTTCACCACGTCGGTGACGTACCGTAGCAGGAGCCCCCGTGGTCGTCGGCCCGACCCGCCGGGGCAAGGCGCTGGTGCCGGTTTCCGGCGGGCATCGCGCCCGCTGGTGGCGTTGGTTAGCTTGTGTGGGTATGACGTGGCAACCGGAACTTGATGAGGTGCTCCGCCGGCGGGACATGGCCGAGCGGATGGGCGGCCCGGCAAAGGTCCGGCGTCAGCACGATGCGGGCAGGCTCACGGTGCGGGAGCGGCTGGCCGCGTTGCTCG